>DASVWQ010000274.1:0-18081 GCA_036393135.1 Ktedonobacterales bacterium | reverse complement strand
TGTGGGAACGGCGTCTTCTGGATGCGCTTGGTCGTCGTCTTGTGAATCAGCCCGATCAGCATCTCCTCGATCAGGCCCATCACGTCCTGCTCGGCGACGAATGACATCTCCACGTCGAGCTGGGTGAACTCCGGCTGGCGGTCGGAGCGCAGGTCCTCATCGCGGAAGCAGCGCGCGATCTGGAAATAGCGGTCCAGGCCCGCCACCATCAGCAATTGCTTGAACTGCTGCGGCGCCTGGGGCAGCGCGTAGAACTCGCCCGGATACAGGCGGCTCGGCACGAGATAGTCGCGGGCGCCCTCTGGCGTGCTCTTGGTCAGGATCGGCGTCTCGACCTCGATGAAGGCGCGCTCGTCCATGTAGTCACGGATGAACTTGACGGCGCGGTGGCGCAGTTCGATGTTCTTGCGCATCGTGTCGCGGCGCAGGTCCAGATAGCGGTAGCGCAGGCGAATCGCCTCATCCGCCGAAACGTGATCGGCGATGGGGAAGGGAACGGGTTTGGCTGCGTTCAACACCTCGACCTTCAGCGCCTCCACCTCGATCTCGCCAGTGGCCAGCGCCGGATTCTCCTTGCCCTCCAGCCGCCGCCGCACGACGCCCTCGACCCGCAGCACATACTCCAGCCGCGCCTCACTGGCGATGGCGTGCGCCTCCGCCGCGCCTGCGCGCTCCGGGTCGAAGACCACCTGCGTCAGGCCATAGCGGTCGCGCAGGTCGATGAAGATCAGCTTGCCGTAGTCGCGGCGATGGGCGACCCAGCCTGTCAGCGTCACGCGCTCGCCGACCGCTTTGGCCGTCAGCGCGCCACAGGTCACGCTGCGCAGCGCCGTCGCGTAGGGCGAGCGGGCTGCCGCGTCATTTGTCGTCTTGGTGGACCGTCGTGATGCCACGAGTCCCGTCTCCTTGATCTCGCAAACGTACTCAATAACCGCCGCGTCGCCGCGCGCGGGCAGACCCAATCGGGTTGGAAAGAGGCCCATAGCATAGTATGCCACGCCGCCCCCCGTCTGTCAGCCATCGCCGCCAGACGCGACACGCCCCCGGTCCTCCGCGTGGGAAGGCTGGGGGCGGCGTGGCGCGCCGGAAATCCGTCAGACGGGCTATGCGCCTGAGGCAGGCACGCTGAACGTCACCAGCCGCGACCCCGCCCAGGCGAAGGTATTCAGCGTGCTCCCCTGGCCGGTCATGGCCATGTCACCCACGCCAGACAGCTTGGAGCCGTAGACATACTGCCCGACGAGACTGACACCCTGCCCGTTGGCCCCGACGGCCAGATGAATGATGCGCCCGGTGGCCGGATCGCTCAGCAGGAACTGGCTGGGCTGGAGCGGATCGGGGAAGATCTCGGCGCCAGCGCCAAAGGTCGCGCCAATCGTGGGCGTGGGAGTCGTCGCCGCGCTGGGCAGCATCGGCACGGGAGTCGCCGCCGTGTACGTTTCGGGGTTGGTCGCAGTCGCTGGCAGCAGCGCCGCCACTGGCGACGGGGCGTAGTTGAGCGTGCTATTGAGCTGGCCCAGCGAGCCATCCGCCAGCAGCAGGTAGAGCGCGTTGTTCATCGCGACGATGCTCGTCGCCGCCGCCGGAAGCGCTGCGGACACCGGCTTGCTTTTCGGCAGTCCACTAAAATACCAGATGCCAAAGGTCGAGGAACCCTCGACGAAGCTGACATAGGTCTTGCCACCGTAGATGGCCAGGTGGGTCAGCGTGGTAGTCGTGGCTGGCAGCGTCAGGTACGTCGCTACCGTCATGGTTGGCGCGCCAGCGGCGGAGAGCGCGCCCGGCGTCACCGAGAGTACGTCGTAATACCCCGTCGCCAGTTGCGCCAGCGCGAAGGCCCGCGCGCCATACTCGACGACCGAGATGTAGGCGCTCACCCCCTTGACAGTGACCGGCGCGCACAGTGTCTCGCCAGTGGTTGGCGTACCCTGCGCGTCTACGGGGATCAGTCCCTCATACAGCGCGCCACCGCTGATGAAATACACCACCTGCTGTCCGGCGACGATCGCTGGCTTGCCCGCGTCGGGCGAGACAGGCGCCAGCCCGGAAGTCGCCGTGATGGGCGAAGGGGTCGAATTGGTCGGCGTCGCGCAGTTGAAGGTGTAGGCCACAGCGGGATTGGTATTCGCCGGGGTGATGAGCGCCGCCGTATTGTAGCGCTGGAGCGCCTGCTGCACGGCGGGCGCAAGCTGCTGGTCGAGCAGCGTCTGCGCCTGCGAGCGGACTGAGGCGTCAAGACTCTGGTTGTTGGCTGCGGCAAGCGCGATGCTGCGCGCCTGCGCGAGCGATTGGAGCGCCGCCGCCGGGGACTCGCCGTTGGCCCGCTGGATAATCTGGCGCGCATTAGCCAGCCGGGTCTGGGCTTGCTGGTCGGCGGCGCGCTGCGTCGCTGGCGGCCCGAAGCCAAAATACCAGCCGCCCAGGATGACGGCGAGCAGGGCGGCAATCTCCATCAGGCGCAGGATGAACAGGTTGCCGCGCTTGCGGGGTGGGCGCGTTGGACGCATATGCGGGGCCGCCGCCACCGGCTCTGGCGCCACAATCGGCGCGATGGCGGTGGTCGGCTGCTGCGCCTCCGTCGGCACGGGCAGCGGCTGCGTCGTCCCCTCCTCGATGGCCTCGATGGTATTGGCGGGCAGCGGGATTGGCCCAGCGACCTCTGTCGTCTCCAGCACATCGACCACGATGGCGGAGATGTTGTCAGGGCCACCGTTGGCGTTGGCCATGTCGATGAGGTCCTGGACCGCGGCCTCCGGATCAGTCTGCGTCAGGACTTCCTGCGCGATAGCCTTCTCCTCGACGTAGCCGTGCAGGCCATCGCTACACAGCAGCAGGCGGTCGCCATCACGCAGCGTCTCGACGAAGAGGTCTGCGGTGATGTTCGCCTGCGTCCCCAGGCTACGGGTAATGACGTTGCGGTGGGGGTGGACACGCGCCTGCTCGTCCGACAGCAGCCCCATCCGCACTTGCTCGCCGACCCACGAGTGATCCTGCGTGACCTGGCGCATCTCGCCATCGCGGACCAGATAGGCGCGGCTATCGCCGATGTTGACGATGTAGCCTCGGCCTCCAGCGATGACGAGCGTCACGCAGGTTGTCCCCATCCCGCTATTTTCCGTATGCTCGTGGGCGAAGGCGTAGATCGCGTCATTGGCCGCCTTGATCGCCTGCGCGATGGCAGTGATGACATCCTTGTCCTTCGTGGAGTAGTAGACATCGCGGATGACAGTGACGCCCTTCTCCGACGCCACCTCGCCCGCCGCGTGTCCGCCCATGCCATCGCAGACGACAAACAGCGCGCCGTGGTCTTCGAGGACTTTTGGATCGGTCGGCACGAACCAGGTGACGTTGTCCTGGTTGCGTTCGCGCTTGCGCCCTACGTCAGTCTTGACGCCTTGCGCCAAACGGAGCTGTCTGGTCAAACGATGTCTCCCTCGCCAGCGCGCCCCACGAGCGCCGCTCGCCTGCGTGTCCAGGGCGTCGCCTTCCACGGGTATTCTTCAGCAATCGCGCACTACTATACACCTAGCGGCGCCGCGCCGCAACGGCCCCAGCCCTTATCGGCAGGGTAGCGGCATTGGCGGCGAATGGCGCTGCGCCAGACATGTGCGACACTCATATAACGAGCGACCTGATGAGACGTATACCGCCAGAGGCGCACGGCATGGGCCGCCACGCCTCCCGCACGCACAGGGTACAACACGCGGGCGCGATGCGCGCAGGGGAAAGGGACAGGCGGTGAGCCAGAAGACAGCGCGGCTGGCGGCGGACGTCCCGGCCGAGGCCGCCAGCGCCATCGCCGAGGCCGCCAGGCTCCTGCGCGCCGGCCAACTGGTCGCCTTCCCCACTGAGACAGTCTATGGCCTGGGCGCCGACGCCACCAACGCCGAATCGGTCGCGGGCATCTTCGCCGCCAAGCAGCGCCCGCTCAGCGACCCGCTGATCGTCCACATCGCCGATCTGGCGGAGGCGTCGCGCGTGGTGGCGGACTTCCCGGAGGTCGCGCGCGAACTGGCCCGCCGCTTCTGGCCCGGCCCGCTCACACTCGTCCTGCCGCGCGCCGCCAGCATCCCGCCAATCGTCGCGGCGGGCGGCGCTACCGTCGGCCTGCGAATGCCCGCGCATCCGGTCGCGCTCGCGCTGATCCGGGCGGCGGGCGTCCCGGTGGCTGCGCCAAGCGCCAACCGCTTCATGCATACCAGCCCCACGACCGCCGAGCATGTGCTGGCCGACCTGGATGGTCGCATCGCCGCGGTGCTGGACGGCGGGCCGTGCGCGGTGGGCGTAGAGAGCGCGGTGCTCGACCTGACCACCACGCCGCCGCGCCTGTTGCGTCCCGGCGGCGTCACGCTGGAGCAACTTCGCGAGGTGGTCCCCGATGTCGTGGGGCCAGCGACGGATGCGGAGTTGAGCGAGGCGAGCGAGGCGAGTGTGGCGAGTGTGGCGAGTGTGGCCGACGTGGCGCGCGCGCCGGGGCAGATGCCCCGCCACTACGCGCCCCAAACCCGCCTGATCGTCTACGCCGCCACCGGCGAGGCAGGATGCGCAGCCACGCTGGCGGGCGCTCGTCGGGCGCTGGCGGATGGCCTGCGGGTGGGCGCGCTCGCCCCCGATGAGGAGGCCGCCGACCTCGAAGCGCTGGGCGTCGCCGTCGAGCGGCTCGGCCCCAGCGACGCGCCCGACCAGCAGACCCGCCGCCTCTACGCCGCTCTGCGCGCTCTCGACACGCGCGGCTGCGATCTGCTGCTGGCCCACTCGTTCCCGCGCGTTGGGCTGGGGCTGGCGCTGGCCGACCGTCTGCGCCGCGCGGCGGGCGGGCGCCTGACGCCGCCAGACGAGTGACCCGGGAGGACAGGAGACCGCATGCCACGCAAATATGGCGACCGCGTGAAATGGGCGCGCATCGCGGAGCATCGCTTCACGCTTGCGCAGGTCGAGACGCCCGCCTTTCGCGGAGTCGCCACGCTCTACACCATGCTGCGGGTACGCGAGCCGCTCTACAAACCGATCTGCGGCGTCCCCACGCTGATCGCCGCCGATGGCTTCCGCTGGCTCCAGCTCTACTCGGCGGACTCCGCCGCCCAAACCTATACGGTTACGGCAACGTTCGACCCTGAAATTATCCTCGCGCAGTGGTACATTGACATTTGCGCGGGCCACGGCGTAGACCAGGCGGGCAGACCGTGGCACGATGACCTGTATCTCGATCTGGTGGCGGACGGGCGCGGCGCGCTGGAGATCATCGACGGCGACGATCTGGCGGCGGCGCTGGCAGCGGGCGATATCGGGCCAGCCGAGGCCGATCTTGCCTGGCGCGAAGCACGACGCCTGGCTCCACTCGCGCGTGACGCCCGCCTGCCAGAGATGCGGCGCGCGACTGAGACACTGGCCGCGCTGGCCGCGCGGCGCGTCGGTCGCGGGCTATACCTGTCTGGCCACTCCGCGCTGACGGAGCGCCGCCAGGATCATGCGCGCGGGCCTTACTCGCGCGGGATGGAAGCGGCGATGGACACATCCGCTCAGACACCGAACTCGCAGCGCAGGGAACTGTCCTGGCGCGCCGCTCTGGCGCGGCGGCGACGCGACGCGCGCGACATGGAGCGGCGTCTGCGGGCAATGGAGGTCATTGGCGACATCTCGCTCGCGCAACTCCCGCTCGATGCGCTGCTCCAGGCGCTGCTCGACGGCGTGCGCCGCGAGATGGGGCTGGAAACGGTGGCCATTCTGCTGCCCCATGACGGCGGCGCGGTGGTGCGGGCGAGTGTGACCAGTGGCGTGGGGGCTGAGGTCGCCTCCACTTTCCGCGTGCCGCTGGGCTATGGATTCATCGGCGAGGCGATGCGCACGGGCAAGCCCGTCATCATCCGCGACGCCAACGAACAGCTCTCGCATCCGGAATACCTCACGCCAGAGTTGCGCGCCCGCATGAACCTGCGCTCGGCGATCCTCGCGCCGCTGGTCGTCGCCGACCGCCCGCTAGGCGTGCTGACTGTTGTCTCGAGCGAGCCAAACCACTTCACCACGCGCGATGTCCGCCTGGTGGAGCTGGTCAGCGCGCGGGTGGCGCTGGCTATCGAGCGGGCGCGGGCGCGCGAAGAGGCGGCGCGGGCGCACGAGCGGCTCCGCTTCCTCAATGACGCAGGCGTCGCGCTCAACGCCACCCTCGACTACCGCGAGACCACCCAGCGCCTTGCTGACCTCCTGACGCCGACACTGGGCGCCGCGTGCGCCATCTACCTGCTCGAAGAGGATGGCCTGCTGCGCAAGGCGGCGACCCGCTCACCCGCTCGCGAGCATCCCGACGATCTGCGCGCCGTCGCGCTGGAGAGGATGCTGGCGCGTCTGCCGCAGGTGGTCGAGGCGCGTCCCGGCGATCCCGACTGCGCGATAGGCGGCAGCGTCCACGCCCTCACGCCAGTCTTCGAGCGCGTGGCGCTGACGGAGGCCGACGACGAAAACGACAACACCGCCTCTGTCGTCAGCGTGCCGATTGTGGTGCGCCAGCACGCCCTCGGCGGCTTCTGTCTGGTGGCGCACGCCGACAGAGACTTTACGGCGGGCGACATGCCAATGCTCCAGGGGCTGGCCGAGCGCGCCGCTGTCGCCATCGACAACGCCCGGCTCTATCTGGAGACGCAGGAGGCGCTGGCGACGGGCGGCGTCATCGCCACCCAGCTCGACACCATCTTCAACGCGACCGATGTAGGCATCTTCGTCACCGATGTCACTGGCGCCTACCTGCGCGTCAATCCCTATGGCGCCGCGCTGCTGGGGCTGGTGGACGGCGCGGGCGAGGCGCGCGACACTGAGCCGCCATTCGAGCTGCGCACACCAGAGGGTGAGCTGATCCCGCCGGAACACGAGCCACTGCGCATCGCTCGCACACAAGGGCGCCCCGTCGCGCGGCGCGTCATCATTCATCGGCGCGGCGGGGGCAAGGATGTGGAGGCGCTGATTCGCTGCACACCCTGGCGCGACACCCGCAACCAGATCGCCGGCGCGGTGGGCGTCTTCACTGACATCACCGCCATCTCGGCGCTGGAGCGGCAAAAGGACGAGTTCATCGGCATCGCCTCGCACGAGCTGAAAACCCCGCTCACCAGCCTCAAGATTCTCGCGCAGCTCCTCGGACGCAAGCTGGCGGCCAGCGGCGACGCCCGCGAGCAGGAGCAGGCCGAGCGCATGAATATCTCGATCATCCGCATGGAGCGCCTCATCGGCGATCTGCTGGATGTCTCGCTGATGCAGGAGGGGCGGCTGGCGCTCTCGCGGCGCGTGACCGATCTTGGCGCGCTCTGCGCCGACGCCATCGACGAGCAGCGCCTGCTCACCCAGCGCGTCATCAACTATCATGGCCCCGAAGGCGCGCCGCTGCTGGTCTACGCCGATCCTGAGCGCATCCGTCAGGTGGTGACGAACCTGCTCTCGAACGCGCTGAAATATTCGCCCGCCAAGGAACCGGTATTCGTGCGCGCCTATCGACTTGGCGATGAGTGCGTGGTCTCCGTTCATGACCACGGCTCCGGCGTGCCGGACGATGCCCGCGACCACATCTTCGACCGCTTCTTCCGCGTGCCGGGGATGCAGGTGCAAAGCGGGTCCGGCGTCGGTTTGGGGCTGGGCCTCAACATCAGCCGCGAGATCATCAACCGTCATGACGGGCGCATCTGGGCCGAGAGCGAGGTGGGACACGGCAGCGTATTCTCCTTCGCGCTGCCGCGCAGCGATACAACGCAGACCGCGAGCGCGCCATGGGGAAGCGCGCCATAGGGAAGTGACGTGCGACCATCCATGCTCCGCGCGCGTCTGAAATGATGCGCCCACTACCAGCGAACCGTCCGAACCATCGCATTGCGCGGGCGTGCGGCGTATGGTAGAATGACCGGGTATGCGCCTGTTCACCACATGTATGGACCGGGCGCGACACATCACACACGCTTCCTGATCGCGCGGTCCCTGGCGCCACAACGCGCTTGCCGGGCGAGAGGAGGGAGGCGGAGGACAACACCCTAAAGGGAGGCAACCAGACCTATGGCAAACGCCGCGACCATGAAAGAGCTGCTGGAGGCGGGCGTCCATTTTGGACACCAGACCCGGCGCTGGAACCCCAAGATGCGCCCGTTCATCTTCCGGGCGCACAACGGCATCCACATCCTCGACTTGCAGCAGACCGTCCAGCGGCTGAACGAGGCGACCCGCTTCGTCACCAGCCTGACGTCGAACGGCGACTATATCCTGTTCGTCGGCACCAAAAAGCAGGCGCAGGAGTCCATCCGCGACGAGGCGGAGCGCAGCGGACAGTTCTTCGTGAACCATCGCTGGCTCGGCGGCATGCTGACCAACTTCCAGACCATCCAGTTGCGCATCCGCTACATGAAGGACCTGGAGGCGCGCCGCGAGAACGGCGAGTTCGACCGCCTGCCCAAGAAGGAAGCCCAGCGCCTCACCGATGAGCTGGAGCGCCTGGACAGCACCCTGGGCGGCATTCGTAACATGCGCCGCCTGCCGGGCGCCGTCTTCGTCGTGGACACGCGCAAAGAGCATACCGCCGTGCTGGAGGCGCGCCGCCTGGAGATTCCGGTGATTGCGCTGGCCGACACCAACTGCGACCCGGACGAGATGGACTATCCGATCCCGTCGAACGACGACGCCATTCGCGCCGTGCGCCTGCTCTGCGCCAAGATCGCCGAGGCCGCGCTTGATGGCCGCCGTCAGCACGAGTCGCAGCGCGACCGCGCTGAGGGCGTCACCCGCGCCACCGCCGCGCCAATCGCGCTGGAAGAGTTCGGCCCGGAGCCGACCACGGCGGCTGCGCCCGCTGAGGCTGCGCCCGCTGAGGCTACGCCTGCTGAGGCTGCGCCTGCCGAGGCTGCGCCTGCCGAGGTCAGCGTCACGGACGCCGCGCCTGCTGAGAGCGCGCCCGCTGAGAGCGCTGCTGCGGCCACGCCCGCCGAGGCCTAGAGCATGTGACCCGGACGGCGGGAGGCGCGGCGCGAACGGGCGTCACGCCTCCCGCCGAACTGCGCGCCCCGCATGGAGCGCCGATGAGCGCGCGTCTCGCCAGATCTGGCGGCGCGCGTTTTGCGCGTCCGGCCGTCCGTGGCTGGCGCGGCGCGCGACCGGGCGTGCCGCGTGATACACGTGATACACTATGAGGCGCTGGGATTCGCCAAGACGCTCCCGATGGCTGGCGCGGCTATGCGTGAGTCTGGATGAGCAAGAGGAGATAGAGAGAAGCATGGACTTTACCGCAAAAGATGTCGCGAAGCTGCGCGAGATCACGGGAGCGGGTTTCGCCGACTGCAAATCCGCGCTGAGCGACGCCAAGACCTTCGATGAGGCCATCAAGCTCCTTGAGGCCAAGGGCCAGAAGCGCGCCGAGAAGGTCAAGAGCCAGGACCGCGCCACCAGCGAAGGACTGATCACGTCCTACATCCACCACGCCGGCAACCTGGGCGTGCTGCTGGAGTTGAATTGCAGCACAGACTTCGTGGCCCGCAGCGATGAGTTCAAGAATCTCGCCCGCGAGCTGACCCTGCAGATCGCTGGCGCGCACCCGGCGCCCATCTACGCCAACCTGTCCGACATACCCGCCGAGACGCTGGCGACCATGCGCGCCGAGTTCGAGGCCGATCCGGAAGTGAAGAAGCGCCCGGAGAAGGTGCGCGCCCAGGTGGTCGAAGGCAAGATCAAGAAGCGCCTGTCAAATGAGGTGCTGATGGAGCAGGTCTGGATCAAAGACGACAAGATCACGATCGGCAAACTGGTGGATGAGGTTATCCGCAAGACCGGCGAGAACATCGTCATCCGGCGCTTCGCCCGCTTCGAACTGGGCGCCTGAGCGCAGCCAGAGCCGCAATGGTCGCCTACCAGGCGCGCCGCTGCGGCTCATCTCTCACCTGACAGGGTCGTCGGGGCGCTGGGCCAACTGGACCCAGGCGCAGGCACTGAGCGCCAAGGCGCGTGACCGGGGAACGCCATGACAGCCACCACCACCTACCAACGCATCCTGCTCAAGCTCAGTGGCGAGGCGCTCATGGGCGAGCAGGGCTATGGCATCGACGCCACCGTACTGCAATACATCGCCGACGAGGTGAAGCAGGCCCACGAGTTGGGCGTGCAAATCGCCATCGTCGTCGGCGGCGGCAACATCCTGCGCGGCAAAACTGCCGCCGCGAGTGGCATGGACCGTGCGCAGGCCGACTACATGGGCATGCTGGCCACCGCCATCAACGCCCTCGCCTTGCAGGACGCGCTGGAGCAGGCGGGCATCGCGACGCGCGTGCAGACGGGCATCAACATGCCCTCCATCGCCGAGCCGTTCATCCGGCGACGCGCCATCCGCCATCTGGAGAAGGGGCGCATCGTCATCCTGGCGGCGGGGACAGGCAATCCCTACTTCACCACCGACACAGCGGCGGCGTTGCGCGCGGTTGAGCTGAACTGCCAGTTGCTGATGAAAGCGACCAAGGTCGATGGCGTCTACGATTCCGACCCGATGCGCAACCCGTCAGCGCGGCGTTTCGCCGAGGTCAGCTACATGAAGGCGCTGACGATGGGCCTCGCGGTGATGGATGGCGCGGCGCTCTCGCTCTGCAACGACAACCACCTGCCCATCGTCGTCTTCGACCTGGAGACGCCGGGACAGATTCTGGCGGTGGCGCGCGGCGAGCGGCGCGGCACACTGGTCCACGACCTCGCCGACGGGCGCGACGCCATCTGGGCCTGAGCGAACAGTCCGCCAGCGAGCGCATGCGGGCGCGAGCGGATACAATGTGCACGACGACCTGTAGACATCGCGGGAAGGGAAAGGTATCATGGCGGTAGACGTTTTCGCGGACGTGGAACACCGCATGAAGTCCGCCGTCGAGGCGCTTCAGCGGGAGTTGAACACGATCCGCACGGGGCGCGCCTCTCCAACGCTGCTCGAACGGCTCATGGTGGACTATTACGGCACGCCAACACCCGTGCAGCAGGTCGCCACGATCCACGCGCCTGATGCGCGCTCCCTCACGATTCAGCCGTGGGACAAGAACGCGCTCGGCGACATTGAGAAGGCGATCCAGAAGAGCGACCTGGGGGTCAACCCCACCAACGATGGCCAGATGATTCGGCTGGTCTTGCCACCGCTCACCGAGGACCGCCGTAAAGAGCTGGTGAAGGTGGCGCACAAGAAGGTGGATGAGGCAAAGATAGCGGTGCGCAACTGTCGTCGCGACGGACACGACACGCTGCGTGACCAGGAGAAGAACAAGGAGATCAGCGCCGACGACCTCAAGCGCAGCGTTGATCGCCTTCAGAAACTCACCGACCGCTACATCGCGGAACTGGACAAACTGGGCCAGGCAAAGGAGCAGGAAATCATCTCGGTCTGAGTGACCGGGACGAGCGACGCTCCGCGCCGTGGCCGCCCTGCCACGCGATAACCCACCTCGCTTTTGTCCGCGCAATGCCGCGTGGAGGCCAGGCCTCCACGCGGAAGGACCAATAGGGAGAGCATGGCAAAGCGACGTATCAAGACCCTGCTGACGGCCATCTCAGGCGCCATCGATGGTGGCGCCCGCGCCGCCGAGCAGGAGCGGCGCGCCGAACAGGCGAAGCTGCGCATGGTAGACGGGCGGGCGACGCCGCGGCATATCGCGATTATCATGGATGGCAACGGCCGCTGGGCCACGGAGCGGCGCATGCCGCGCGCGGTGGGGCATCGGGCGGGCGTCGAGGCGCTGCGGCGGGTCGTTCAGCTCTGCGACGACTACCACATTCCGATGCTGAGCGTCTATGCGTTCTCCACCGAGAACTGGGGCCGCCCACAGGAGGAAGTGGACGCCCTGATGGGTCTGATGTGGGAGACCATCCGCAGCGACGTGGACCGCCTCCACAAGAATGGCGTCCGCCTGCGCCATATTGGCCGCCTGGAGGGTCTCGCTCCCGATGTGCGTGAGGCGATCCAGTGGATGATGGACCTGACGCGGGAGAACACCAAGCTCCAGCTCAACGTCTGCTTCAACTATGGCGGGCGCGCCGAAATCGTGGATGCGGTGCGCGCCATCGTCGCCGAAGGGCTGGCGCCAGAGACGATTGATGAGGACGCCATCTCCGCCCGCCTCTACACGCATGACCTGCCCGATCCCGACCTCATCATCCGCACGGGCGGCGAGATGCGCCTGAGCAACTATCTCATCTGGCAGGCGGCTTACGCTGAGTACTATTCGTCACCGCGCCTCTGGCCCGACTTCGATCACGATGATTTCGTCGCCGCGCTCGACGCCTTCGCCGCTCGCAAGCGCCGCTTTGGCAAGACCGACGCGCAGATCGAGGCCGAGCAGGCCGCGCAATCCGCCGACGCCACCGCCGACGCCGCGCAGCCGGCCACGGCGCCCGCCGCCCAGGAGATACACTCGCGCTAGGCCAGCGAATGGGGAGTGGCCAGGAGAACCGCGATGAGCTATGACGCCTCGGAGCCATCGGCGCTGCCGTCGCGGCGTGGCCAGCGGCCCGCCCCGCGTGACGCAGCCTCCCGCGCGCCAGATGAGCCAGGCGCGCCCGCCAGCGACGCCGCCAATGCCGCCGCCAGCGACGCCAACGCCCGCTGGCAGGCTAACCTGCGCCAGCGCCTCGGCTCGGCGGCGGTCCTCATCGCGCTGGTCGTCAGCATCATCTTCTTCGGCGGGTGGATCGCTTTCCTCGGCGCGTTCGGCTTCCTCTGCATCGGCGCCTGGGAGATGAGCGCGATGCTCGCGCATCGCGGCTGGCGCCCGCAGATGATCATCAGCATCGCGTTGGGGACGGACTTCCTCTTCGCCGCGATGTTCCCGGAGCAGCGCCTGCTCATCATCGCGGGCGGCATCAGCGCGAGCCTCGTCCTCTCGTTCATCGCGTTCCTCTTCGGCGGTGAGAGCTTCGAGAACGCCCTGCGTGACTGGGCGCTGACCCTGGCGATCCCGCTCTACCTCGGCTGGCCGCTGGCGCTCTTCGTCGCCTTGCGCGGCTCAGCCTTTGGCCTCGGCTCGACCGGTTTCTGGTGGGTCATCGCCGTCTTCGCGATGGTCTGGGGCAACGACTCCGGCGCCTACCTTACCGGCCACTACCTCGGCAAGACCAAGATGTCCCCGCGCGTCAGCCCGAACAAGACCTGGGAGGGCTTCGCGGGCGGCCTGCTCGTCAGCGTCGTCGCCGCCTTCGTCTTCGGGGCGCCGCTCCACTTGCCGTGGTATGCCTCGCTGACGATGGGCGTCTTCACCGCCATCGCCGCCACCCTCGGCGACCTCGCGGAGTCGCTGCTCAAGCGCGGCGCGGGCGTCAAGGACAGCGGCCAGCTCATCCCCGGCCACGGTGGCCTGCTCGACCGCATGGACAGCCTGCTCTTCGCCGTGATGGTGGTGACTGCCTACGCCGCTGTCTACGACAAGCTGCTGCTGCGCTAGCTCGCGCGCTACTGTCCGCTGGTCGTGCTCACCGTTGACGCCGCGATCAGCGTGTTCAGGATGTTGGTGGTGAACCGGCTCCAATCGGCGTAGTAGGCCTTGTACTTGCCAGTCCAGGGAGTGTCCAGCGCAAGAAACCAGGTAAAGACACCTGTGTCAAAGACCATTGCGCCGCTTGGGGCGGTATACAGCGTCGCGTCGCTGGTCTGAAGCGCGCCGTATTCCGTACACTTCACCGGAGACGACGCAAGAATGGTCACGTTCGCTGGCTGCGAACCATTCTTCACATAGCCGTCTATTTCCCCACCAACCAGGCCCGGAATCGAGGACCCTACGCCCAAATGCGTCCCCGTGAGGTAGGGCAAGGCGCCTGCAGAGAGCCTGAGTGGCGCTGGTTTTGCGGGAATGCCGATGTATTGCTCACCGAGCAAGCTATTTTGCGGCTGGTTCACTGGAGGGTCCGCCCAATGCACGGTCACATCTGATGGATCGCTCTTGGCGAGCGGATCCAGGACCGCCGACTTGTAGCAGGTGATGATGCGGTCAGGGCCAAGCGGGCTGTCGGACATCCGCGTCTGCCAGTAGACTGAGTTCCCGAAGAAGAACGCGAGCGAGACGCCATGCGCGAGCGCTTGGGTTGCCGCCGCACGCATGCCAGCACTCCAGTATTCGTCATGGCCGCCGACAATGAGCAGCTTGTGCTGGGTGAGCATTTGTGGATGCACGAGCAGGTCTGTGTCTGCTATATAGGACATGTCATAGCCCATGCGCTCCATAAATCGTATCCAGGCTTCCGCGAGGACGGGAAAATCCCCAAGTCCATTCTCTGTCTGATATGGCCGGTCAAACGATACCGCGTAGGCGCGTCCAGCGACATCTTTCCCATGAGGGTACGTGGGATCATACCTATAGTAGAGGCTGCGTCCACCATACAGATTGTAGGCCTGGTAGGTGACGAACGCCATCTGGTAGAGCACTGGCGCATGGCTGGCATCGTTGCGCACGACGAAAATCGTATAGCGCACATGCCCGTCTGATGTGGCAAACCGGACGATATAGACGCCACTTACCCAACTAGCCGGGATCTTCAGCCCAAGAGGGTCTTGCCAGTTAGCGCAACTAATCGTGCGCGTCGTGGAATCGAACAGGGGAGCGGGCTGGTTGATGCCCAAGATATTCGGCGAGGTGTAGAGCAGACGCGCGCTATGGTTGTGATACCATCCCATCCGGTACACGCTGAAATTGTATGAACGCGCAGTCGTCGAGACATAGAGGCGAACGGTTTCGCCGATATTCACGCTATTGGGTACGGGAAACGCATTGATGGCGTCGGCTGGTCCGAGGGTCAGTGGCTTCTCATGCCAGCTATCTGTGCCAGGGCAGGCGTTCTCCGCCACGATGGGATTCGGCGCATTCGCTGGCGCCACACACGCTGGAGTTGGTGGCGTGAGCAACAACTCATGACTCGGCTTTGGAGTCAAGTTTACGGCGGCCCGAACACCCATTACCGGGTGAAGAGACAGTGGATCGGAGGAGAATGCCCATACACCAACCCCCACCGCCAGCACAATGATCACAAGTCCTACAATGGATAACCTGAACCACATCGCCGACAGCAGTCCCCTATCCCGATCCATGGTTGTACTTCCCTCAGTTCCTACTCGCACTTGCGCTTGATGTCTGGCGCCGCCGCGAAGAGGCGCCCACACTGCGCAGGCGCCCGCTAGGCTATTCTAGCAGACACACGACGTTTGCGGGGATCGATATCGTCCAAATTACCTATTCGCTCCTCCGCATTTGAAAAGTGGGCGCGCTAGAGAGTCGGTAGAGTAGTGGCAGAGGAGGCTAGCAGAGCCGCAGGAGATGTGGTCTGCTCAAAGCCACGTCACACGGAGAAGGGTGGCGAGGAAGGAGTGGGTCATGCGTCCGCCGCTCTGGCAGCCTCCGGTAGTGCTTAGCCCAGCCGAAACGGCGATTGTGCGCCGGATTCATCGCGCGAAGTTGTTTGTGTTCTTACGTGAGCAGCGCCACCAGCTCTTCACCGCCGCCTTCCGCCAGCGGCTCATCGCTCACGAGGGCGACCGCCGCCTGATGGAGCGCACGCTGGAGGTGACGCAGGCGACTGGACTATTCAGCCCCAAGGCGCTGCGCGTGGCGCTGGATAGCAGCCCGCTCTGGGGAGCAGGCAAGGTCGAGGACACTTACAATTTGCTGGGACACGCTCTGCGTAAAGCGGTGAGCGTGCTGGCGCGTCAGCAGGGGCGGGGGCTGGCGGAGATGCCAGTCCTGCCTCGCCCTGCTCCTCGTAGCGCCGCAGCCACTTGCGCAGCGTTGGGCCAGAGATCCCACACCGTCGACAGACCAAGCCGGCGTCATAGGTCTCCTCGGACAGCCGAATCCATGTTAGCCGTCGCTGGGCTTCCTTCTGCATGGAAGCATACTAGCATGAAAATGATGTTGCCGAATCATAACACATCCGCCTGGGATGTTGGCGCAACGACAACGACCGCAGCGGACATGTTATCACACATCCGCCATCCCACCCTTCAAGACGGGCAATGAATCGCCAAAGCACGTCTTGTCGAAAAGGCGTCCCACGGAGTCTGGACCTCGGCGCTATGCGACCAGAGGACCTATTAAGGCGCAGCGGTCGCATGTGTATGTGACGAGGCCGCGATCATTGCAGAGAGGATGTTATTGGTGAAGCGTCCAACGTCACCTTTCAGAATGAATTCATTGGTGGTCACCGGAGCATGAGCCGCGGTGGTGGCGTCTACTGGCCAGGGCGTATTCAGCCCCACATACCAGTTAAACGTCCCAGCATCAAAAACCATTGCCCCACTCGGGGCTTTATAGATGGTCGCGTTGCTCGTCTTTAGCAACTTGTTTTCGCGACAAATTACCGGAGACGCCGCCAGAATGGTCACATTCGATGGTTGCGCGCCGTTCTCAACATAGGCGTCAACCTCCCCATAAACCATATTCGACAGTTCGTCTCCGGGCCGCAGACGCGTACCTGCGAGATAGGGCTCGGCGCCGTGCGTGAGCACAAGTGGTTCTCGCTGAGTGGGAATGCAGAAATACCACTGGCCAACCAGGTTGTTTTCGGGTTGAGAAACGGGCTGACTTCGCCAGTTTACTGTGACCTCGGACGGATGGCTGTGGAGAAATGGATCAATGCTCGCGCTCTTGTAACAGATCACAACGCGGTCTGGCCCGAGCGGGCTAGCAGCCATACGCGTTTGCCAATAGACATTATTGGCGGCAAAGAACGCGAGTGAGACACCCTTGTCGCGCGCCTGGGTCACGGCCCCTCGCATGCCTGCCGACCAGTATTCGTCATGTCCGCCGATGATGAGCAACTTGTGCTGGGTCAACGGCTGCGGATGCAAGACGAGATCCACATCGGCCATGTACGTCATATCATAGCCTGTGCGCTCCAGGAATCGGATCAATGGCCCTTCAATCTGCGGCAGATTCCCAAGGCCATTAGAGTTACCGCTCTCAGAACCGTATGGACGATCGAACGACACCGCGTAGGACCGCCCAGCAGTATCGAACACATTGGATCCCGTCTGAAGGATATAGAGGCTGCGCCCTCCATACAGGTTATAGGCCTGATAGGTCGCTAATGCGAGCTGAAAGAGGACCGGCGCACGACTGGCGTCGTCGCGCACGACGAACAATGTATAGCGCATGAAGTTGTCTGAGGTGGTGAACTTGACAATATAGACGCCACTCACCCAACTAGTGGGTATCTGGAGCGAAACAGGATCGCGCCAGTTCGCGCAGCTTGCAGCCCTTGTCACTGGATCAACCGTTGGCGCGGGCTGGTTGATGCCCTGGACGTTGGGCGAGGTATAGAGCAGACGCGCGCCGCGCCCTTGATACCATCCCACCCGGTAAACGCTGAAGGTATATGAGTGCGCAGTCGTTGAGGCATAGAGTCTTACTACGTCGCCACGATTCACGCTGGCGGGCGCAGCGAACGCATTGATAGCATTAGCTGGTCCAAGCGGAAACGTCTGGCCCCAGCTATCCGTACCTGGGCAGGCGTTCTCCGCCACGATGGGATTCGGCGCATTCGCTGGCGCCACACACGCTGGAGTTGGAGGTGCGAGCAACAACTCATGACTCGGCACTGAGGTCAAGTTTACGGCCGCCCGAACACCCATTACCGGGGGAAGAGACAATGGATCGGAGGAGAATGCCCACACACCAGCCCCCACCGCCAGCACAATGATCACAAGTCCTACAATGGATAACCTGAACCACATCGCCGACAGCAGTCCCCTATCCCGATCCATGGTTGTACTTCCCTCAGTTCCTACTCACACTTGCGCTTGATGTCTGGCGCCGCCATGAAGAAGCTCCTACATCATGCAGGCGCCTGCCGCGTTATTCTAGCAGACACACGACATTTGCGGGAATCTATACCGTCCAAATTGCCTATTCGCTCGTCCGCATTTGTAAAGTGGGCGCGCTAACCGCCCTGTGGGCCAGGGAGCAGCGCGACGTCGTCAGCGTCGTCGAGCAGGGGCAGATCGGCGATGTCGCGCATATCCAGCATCACCTTAATCGCGCGATGCTCCACGCGGTCGCGAGCAGTGGTGATGGCGGCCTTGATCTCGCGCAGGGGGAAGCGGTGCGTCACCAG
>DASVWQ010000273.1:0-3290 GCA_036393135.1 Ktedonobacterales bacterium | reverse complement strand
TGAACTGTACTATCATGCGCACTACCCTCAAATCTTCCATAATATCTGGAGCGAGAGAGATTGCGCCCCCGCGCGTGTGTCGGGCGGGGTCAGGAGCAGGAGTTTGACCGCGTGAAGATATTGGGCCGTCTGTCTGTCTTTCCGACCATTCCGCCGCGTATCGAGCGGCTCTATGAACTGGCGTATAACCTCTGGTGGGCGTGGAATCCCGACGCGCAGGCGCTCTACGCCCAGATCAACACGCAGATGTGGGAGCGCACCGAGCACAATGCCGTCGCGACCCTCGCGGGGGCCAATCCGCAGCGCCTGAACGCGCTGGCCGAGGACGCCGAGTTCCTGGCGCGCTACGACACAGTGATGGCCGAGTTCGACGCCTACATGCGACCCGCCTCAACCTGGTTCAGCCGCGAGTTCCCGAAGGACGCCAGCGCCGTCATCGCCTACTTCTCCGCCGAATTCGGGCTGCACGAGTCGCTGCCGATCTACTCCGGCGGCCTGGGCATCCTCTCCGGCGACCACTGCAAGGAGGCCAGCGACCTCGGCCTGCCCTTCGTCGGCGTCGGCTTCCTCTATCCGCAGGGCTACTTCCGCCAGCGTATTAGCCGCGACGGCCAGCAGGACGCGCTCTACGAGAAGCTGGAGTTTTCGCAGGCCCCCGCTCGCCCCGCGCGCGACGCCCAGGGGCGCGAAACGCTGATCAGCGTGGATCTGCCAGGGCGCACGGTCTACGCCAAGGTCTGGCACGCGCAGGTGGGGCGCATCCCGCTCTACCTGATGGACACTGACGTGCCGCAGAACGCGCCCGCCGACCGCACGCTCTCGGCGCGGCTCTACGGCGGCGACCACGAAATGCGCATCTCGCAGGAGATCGTGCTGGGCATCGGCGGCGTGCGGGCGCTGCGGGCGCTGGGCGTGGACCCCAAGGTCTGGCACATGAACGAAGGCCACGCCGCCTTCCTCAACCTGGAGCGCTGCCGCGAGCTGGTCAACGGGCTGGATGTCGAGTTCGAGGTCGCCCGCCAGATCGCCGCCGCCAACAGCGTCTTCACCACCCACACCCCCGTCGCCGCCGGCAACGATGTCTTCTCGCTCGACCTGATGGACCGCTACTTCGCCGACTTCTGGCCGCAGCTCCGCCTCGACCGCGACGCCTTTTTCCAGCTCGCCCGACAGGACGCGAACTGGGGCTCGGGCTTCAGCATGACGGTGCTGGCGATGCGGCTCTCGTCGCGGCGCAATGGCGTGAGCCGCCTGCATGGCGAGGTCTCGCGCGCGATGTGGCGCTCGCTGTGGGCCGATGTCGAGGCCAACGAAGCGCCCATCGGCTACGTGACCAACGGCGTGCATACCGAATCGTGGCTGCATCCGGCGCTGGCCGCGCTCTACGACGCCTATCTGGAGCCGGGCTGGCGCGACGATATCGACAACCAGGCGCGCTGGGAGCAGGTCAGCGCGATTCCCGACGCCGCGCTCTGGGACGCCCACGAGCAGGCCAAGAGCGACCTGATCGCCTACGCCCGCCGCCGCGTCGCCCGCCAGCGCATCCGCCACGGCGAGGGGCCACAGGCGGTCAGCGCGGCAGGCGCCCTGCTCCATCCCAACGCGCTGACACTGGGCTTCGCGCGGCGCTTCGCTACGTATAAGCGGGCGACGCTGCTCTTCCGCGACCCGGAGCGACTGGCGCGCCTGCTGAACGACCCCGCTCGCCCGGTGCAGATCATCTTCGCGGGCAAGGCGCATCCCGCCGACCGTCCGGGGCAGGAGCTGATCCGGCGGGTCTACACCTTCGCCCAGCAGCCGGAGTTTGCGGGGAAGGTCGTCTTCCTGGAGGACTACGATATCGACATGGCGCGGCGGCTGGTCAGTGGCTGCGATGTCTGGCTCAACACGCCGATCCGCCCGCACGAGGCCAGTGGCACCAGCGGCCAGAAGGCCAGCCTGAATGGCCTGCCCAATTGCAGCATCATCGATGGCTGGTGGGAAGAAGGCTACAACGGCCAGAACGGCTGGGCGATTGGCGAGCGGCGTGAGTACCAGGATGACGAGACGCGCGACACAGCGGACGCCCTGGCGCTCTACGAGACACTGGAACAGACGATTGTCCCACTCTACTACGAGCGCGATGATGATGGACTGGCGCACGGCTGGCTCGCGGTGATGCGCGAGGCGATCCGCACGGTGGCGCCGCAGTTCAGCATGAGTCGGATGGTGAAAGAGTACGTCGCGGGCTACTATATGCCAGCCATGCGCGCGGGCGAGCGGATGGACGCGCGGCGCTACGCGCTGGCCCGCGAGCTGACGACCTGGGAGCGGCGGGTGCGCGAGGGCTGGGGCGAGGTCAGCGTGACGGCCAGCGGCCCCGATGGCGCGCAGATCGCGGAGGGCGAGTCGGCGCGGGTGCAGGCGCTGGCGCGGCTGGGCGCGCTCTCGCCAGATGATGTGCGGGTGGAGTTGGTGACGGCGCGCGACGAGAACGGCGCGCTCTCAGAGCAGCGGGTGATCGAGATGCGCCCCGATGGCGAGCCGGTGGACGGCGCGCTGCGCTACAGCGCGGCGATGGACCGCTTCCACACCGGCAGCGTGGTCTATGGCGTGCGCGTCACGCCGTACCACGTCGGGCTGGCCTCGCCCTTCGAGCTGGGACTCATTCGCTGGGCGTAGTACGCGCCCCGCCACGCGGAAATCAGGCAATAGACAGACATGGCATCGCTGCTGCTCAGAATCCTCCTGGCGCCCGCGCTGATCGCGGCGGCCAGCCTCGCCGGGCGGCGCTGGGGGCCAGCGATCAGCGGATGGCTGATCGGATTGCCGCTGACCTCTGGCCCGGTCTGCTTCCTCCTGGCGATAACCTATGGCGAGACGTTCGCCGCCGTCGCCGCGCGCGGCACACTGGCAGGCACGCTCTCGCTGGAAGCGTTCACCCTGACCTATGCGTGGGTGGCGCGGCGCAATCGCTGGCCGCTCTCCTTTGGGGTGGCGACGCTGGTGTTTGCGGCTGTGACATTCGCGCTCCAACGCCTCACGCTGGGCGTGGCGCCGCTCATCGCGGTCGTCCTGCTCAGCACGGCCATGACGATCGCGCTGATGCCTCGTGTCCCACGCCCGGCGACACCGCCGCCCGACGCCACGCCCTCGCGCTGGGACCTTCCCGCGCGGATGCTGATCGCGGGAGGCGTCGTCGGCGGGCTGACGGCAGGCGCGCCGCTGCTGGGGCCGCACCTGACGGGCATGCTCTCGCCGTTCCCGATCTATGGTAGCATCCTGGCCATCTTCGCCCATCGCCAGCAGGG
>DASVWQ010000272.1:0-2212 GCA_036393135.1 Ktedonobacterales bacterium | reverse complement strand
CGGGTCAGCATACCGCGGTGAATACGTTCCCGGGCCTTGTACACACCGCCCGTCACACCACGAAAGTCGGCGACACCTGAAGCCGCTGGGCTAACTGGTCCGCAAGGACCAGGGGCAGGCGTCGAGGGTGGGGTCGATGATTGGGGTGAAGTCGTAACAAGGTAGCCGTACCGGAAGGTGCGGCTGGATCACCTCCTTTCTAGGGATATCCGCAGTCTGGTTCGCCACCTCGGTGACGACTCCGGCTGCCATCCCAGGTCGATCGGAGCGCTTCGGCGCTCTGACTTCTACTCAAAGGTATCCACCGCCATCGCGTTCGATAGCGTGACGTCGCACGATGTCTGCTGTTTTTCACTCTTGAGTTGTCTCATGTGCGTCTTCCCAGCGATGACGCGCCACGGGCCTGTAGCTCAGTTGGCTAGAGCGCGGTCCTGATAAGACCGAGGTCCCCTGTTCGAGCCAGGGCAGGCCCACCCGACACGCATCGTTTGACCATCGCGACCCGATGGGCTCAGTGGTCAGGCGTCCCCCCTGGGGGCGTAGCTCAGTTGGCAGAGCATCTGGTTTGCAACCAGAGGGTCAGGGGTTCGAATCCCCTCGTCTCCACCAAGCGCTGAGCTTCGGCGCCGTCGTGAATGGACTTGAGCGATCAAGACCGTTCAGGTTCGTTCGTTTTCCGTTCGTGAGATTCCGACCTGCGTCTGTGCGCGCAGGAGGGCTGGTGACTCTAGCGGAGGGGACACACCCGTTCCCATCCCGAACACGGTCGTTAAGCCCTCCAGCCCCGACGATACTGCAGGGGCAGCCCTGTGGGACAATAGGACGTCGCCGACCCTCCTGCGCGCGATAGACGCTCACGCCCGCGGCCACTCCGGCTGCGGGCGTTTCGTTTTGCCACATGCGTCACCTGCCCGCGCCCCGCTGGTTTTTGCGATACACTTGGGATGCGGCGTGCGCGCTGTTGGGGCGCGGCGTGATGAGGCCACAGGGGAGCGGATATGGCAGACAGGCTCGAAGGAAAGCGCATCGTCGTCGGCGTCTGCGGCGGCGTGGCCGCGTACAAGGTGGCTGATCTGGTGAGCAAGCTGCGCCAGACCGGCGCAGTCGTCGATGTCATCATGACCGCGCATGCCGAGCGCTTCGTCAGCGCGCTGACCTTCTCCGCCGTGAGCCAGCGTCCCGTCTACACCGACCTCTGGGAGGCGTCGGGCGAGGCGGCGGCGCGGCACATCGCGCTGGGGCGCGAGGCCGACCTGCTGCTGATCGCGCCCGCCACGGCCAACACCATCGCTCGCCTGGCGCATGGCACCGCCGACGACCTGCTCACCACCGTCGCGCTCGCCACCACCGCGCCGCTGCTGATCGCGCCCGCGATGGAGACGCACATGTACCAGCATCCGGCGACGCAGAAGAACCTGCGCACGCTGGCGGAGCGCGGGGCGACGGTCATCGCGCCGGAGAGCGGGCGGCTGGCCTCAGGCGAGGTCGGCGAGGGACGCCTGCCAGAGGCGCCAACGCTGCTGGCGGAGGTCCGCGCGGCGCTGGGGCGCGCGACGGGCGATCTGGTGGGAAGGCGCGTGGTGGTGACGGCGGGCGGCACGCGCGAGGCGATTGACCCCGTGCGCTACATCGGCAATCACTCCAGCGGGCGGATGGGCTTCGCGCTGGCGGAGGCGGCCCGCGACCGTGGCGCATCCACCCTGCTGATCGTCGGGGCCGCGAGCGCGCCAGTCCCGCTGGGCGTCGAGGTGGCGCAGGTAGAGTCGGCGCTGGCGATGCGTGATGCGGTCCTGGCGGCCATCGACGAGGCCGATACGCTGGTGATGGCGGCCGCCGTCGCCGACTATCGCGTCGAGCGCCCGGCTGGTCACAAGATCAAGAAAGGCTCGGCGGAGGAGAATCCCGATGGCTCGCTGACCCTGCGCCTCGTCCCCAACCCCGACATCCTGGCCGATGTGCGCGAGGCGGCGGAGGCGCGTGGGCTGGCCGGGCTGGTCCGCGTGGGGTTCGCCGCCGAGACACATGATGTGGAGCGCAGCGCCGTCGCCAAGCTGCGTCGCAAGGGCCTGCATCTGCTGGTGGCCAACGATGTCTCGAAGCCCGGTAGCGGCTTTGAGGTCACGACCAACGAGGTCAGCCTCTATCACGCCGATGGCCGGGTCGAGCGCCTGCCCCTGCTGCCGAAGTCTGAGGTGGCCGACGCGATCTGGGA
>DASVWQ010000271.1:0-4544 GCA_036393135.1 Ktedonobacterales bacterium | reverse complement strand
TCGCATTTTCCATCGCCAACCTGAGCAGCCCCATCGCTGCCCTGCTGAACTCACTGCATCTGTGAGCCTGCCGCGCGCCATTGCCGCCGCCGCCCGCGCGCGATATGCTGTGGCGAGCCGCTGTGGCGCGGCGCCGCATCGCCACGGAGCAGGAGGAGCGCACGATGGACAAGAACGGGCGATACCCCGATGACGACGAGGAGCCGCTGGACGACGACGAGGACTTCGCCGAGGAGGGCGAGTACGACGCGCTGATGCTGCTCGACCGCCTGGAGAGCCTGGAAGACGAGATGCGCGAGCTGGGTGTCACCTCGCTGGACGAGCTGCAAGCGCGCATCCGCGATCTGCACGCGCAGATGGGCGAGTGAGCAAGCGTACCAGGGGAGCGTATCACCTGGTGTCCCGTCGCTCAGCGGGCGGCACAGACGCAATTCAAGCAGAGGACATGGAACGTCATGCGCAACCATGAAGATCCCATCGCGCTCACCCACACCGCGCAGTCGGCGCTCGCGCAGCGCGCACGCAGCGCGCTAACGAGCGACGCTGCGCCAGTTGTCGCGCTGGCCATCGCCACGTTTGTTGGCCATATGCTCGTCGCCGGGAACTACGGCTACTTCCGCGATGAGTTGTACTATCTGGTCGCGGGGCAACGCCTCGGCCCCGGCTACGTGGACTTTCCGCCGATGATTGCGCTGCTGGCGGCGCTGACCAATCTGGTCGCCCACGACGCGCTGATCGCCATCCACGTCATTCCGGCGCTGGCCTGCGCGACGCTGGTGGTCGTCGCCGGGCTGATGGCGCGGACGCTGGGCGGCTCACGCTACGCGCAGACGCTGGCGGCGCTGGCGACGGCGGCCACCGTCACCTTCATGGCTACCGGCTCGCTCTTCTCGATGGACATCCTCGATGCCCTGTGGTGGTCGCTGAGCGCGCTCTGCCTGATGCGGCTGGTCCGCGATGACAACCCGCGCTGGTGGCTGGCCTTTGGCGCGGTGGCCGGACTGGGCCTGCTGACCAAGCTGACCATCCTCTTCTTCGGACTGGCGGTCGTCCTCGGCGCGCTGCTCACGCCCCGGCGGCGCGACTTCCGCACACGCTGGCCGTGGCTCGGCGGGGCGCTGGCCGTGCTGGGGCTGCTGCCCTACGCCCTCTGGAACGCCGCCAACGGCTGGCCAACGGTGCAGTTCTGGGGCAACTATGGCGGGCTATCCGGCGGCGGGCCAATCGACTTCCTCGCCACCCAGATCCTCTCGGTCAATCCGCTGAATCTGGTCATCATCGTCGCCGGACTGATCTTCTACTTCCGGGGGCGCGCGGGCAAGCCCTGGCGGATGCTCGGCTGGGCGTTCGTCATCCTCTACCTGCTGCTGACCATCATCAACGCGAAGGCCTACTTCCTCTCGCCGATCTACCCGACGCTCTACGCGGGCGGCGCGCTGCTGCTCGACTGGCGGACCGAGACGCCGCGCTGGCGCTGGGCGCGGCTTGCGTATCCGGCGCTGGTGGCGCTGCTGGCGATCCTGCTGGCGCCGCTGGCGATGCCTGTGCTGCCGCCCGCGAGCTTCGTCGCCGACTATGGCTGGCTGACAGGCGCGGGCAACGCCTCCGCCGGGCAAGGCCAAAGCGCCCTCCCGCAATACCTCGGCGACCGCTTTGGCTGGGATACCATGACAGCCAGCGTTGCGCGGGCCTACGAGAACCTGCCCGCCAACCAGCGCGCCCAGGCCTGCGTCTTCACCCAGAATTATGGCGAGGCCAGCGCGCTCACACTGCTGGGCAAGCCCGACCACCTGCCACCCGTCATCAGTGGGCATAATATGTACTGGATATGGGGACCTGGCGCGTGTAACGGGCAGGTCGTGCTGACGGTGGGCGTCTCCCAGGCTGCGAATGAGGTAACCTTTGGCAGTGTCCGCCAGGTAGGGTTGATTACCTGCGCCTATTGCCAGCCAGAGGAGCAGCATCTGCCGATCTATCTCTGTACCCAGCCTCGCGTGTTACCCAGCGCGGTGTGGCAGCGCGTGAAGCATTTCAACTGAGACGCCGCGCCGGAGTGGGAGGATTGACACAACCGATGCATCATACCGACTTCGCGCTGGCGTTTCAGGATGGCGCGACCATCACCGACGAGCAGGGCGCCGTCGCCACGCTCCACACCTACGCCCTGGGCGAGCTGGTCGCGCCCACCGGGCGCATCATCGCCTGCGATCCGCTGACGGCGGTTGAGCCGCCCGCCTTCGCCCAACGGGTCGCGCCGGGGCGGCATCTGGTGGTGGCGAGCGTGGCCTCGCTGGCGAACGGCGATGTGCGGGTGGCCTGCCTGATGCTGCGACTGCGCGAGACGACCGTGGTCCGCTGGGAGATGGCGCGCATGGAAGGACAGGACGAGGTAGCGCTGAAGGAGGATGAGTTCTTCGGCTATCCGGTGGACGCGGGAGTCGGCTGCCTGATGGACGCTATCGCCTTCGACGCGCTCAGCGCTCGCTACGAGAGCGACGAAGGCTACGATGAGGCGCTGATCGACGCGCTGGAGGCGAGCGAGGTGGACGACTGGCGGCGCGTCAATGTCACGCTGGACGAGGCGAGTGGCGCGAATCTGGTGATGGTCGAGTCGGGCTGGGGCGATGGCGTCTACGCGAGCTACTGGGGCTACGACGCGAATGGCATGGCGGTCTGCCTGGTGACGGACTTCAGCGTGCTGTGAGCCGGTTCGTTGGCTGTGTGAAGGAGCCGGCAAGGAGCCAGCATGGAGCGCATCACTGTCGCCGAGGTCACGCGGGCAAACTGGCGCGCCACGCTGGCGCTGGATGTCGCGCCGGAGCAGCGGCGGTTCATCGCCGACTATGCGCCAATCGCCGCGCTGGGGCTGGCCAAGGCCTACATCCGCCCACGCGGCCTGGTCTGGACGCCCTACGCCTTCTCCGCGCATGACGGGACGGCTGAGGGTACGCTGGTTGGCTTCGTCATGCTGGCGTACACACCGGAGAGCGCCGAGGACTATTGGCTGTTCCACTTCTTTATCGACCAGCGATTTCAGGGGCGGGGCTACGGCGCGGCGGCGCTCCAGCAGGTCATCGCGCTGGTACGCGGCGCCCACCCGCGCAGCCGCGCGCTCCAGCTCACCGTCCACCCGGAGAATACGCGCGCCCAGCGGCTCTATGCTCGCGCGGGCTTCTGTCCAACTGGCGACATGCTCGACGGTGAGCCGCGCCTCATGCTGCGCTGGTGAGAGCGCCCGCAGTTGGCGGGCATGTCACAATCGCGTCACAACCCTGAACAGACCTTGTACGATAGAGCGCAGAGCATGGACGGGCCAGGAAGGCAATGCTACAATACGGAACACATCTTATCTGGCGAGGAGGCGGCATTCACTTCTCGCCATCCATCGGCCCTGGCGTGTGGGGAGGCGTCTGCTATGCTTGTTCACGAGCCACGGGCGCAGGCGCCGCAACTCGAAGCCTATTCTGACCTGCCACTCTTCAATACCAAGGCTGTTGTCCACCAGACGGGCGTGCCAGCGCCCACCCTGCGGGCCTGGGAACGACGCTATGGCATCCTTGCGCCGCGCCGTGGCGAGAACGACTATCGCCTCTACTCCGAACGCGACATGGCCATCATCTCCTGGCTGCACGAGCGCATCGCCAGCGGCCTGACCATTAGCCAGGCCATCGCGCTGCTCCGCTCGCTGGAGGCCAGCCGGCGGCGCGGGCGGCGCACGGCGACCCACGCCAACGCTGCGCATACGCACGGGATCGCTCCCACCATGCGCGAGGAGCCGCAACCCGCCAGTGACCTGACCCCCGTTGCTTTGGCGAGCGAGCTGCTCACCCACTGCGCGCTGCTGGACGAAGCTGGAGCCGCCAGCGCGCTCGCGCAGGCCTTCGCCGCCTATCCGCTCGAAGAGGTCTGCGCGCGTATCCTGACCCCGACGCTCAACCAACTCGGCCAGCAGTGGCGCGACGGCGACATCCCCTCGGCGGTGGAGCATTTCGCCAGCGCGCTGGTTCGCGCGAAGCTGGAGGGCCTCTTCCACAGCTCGCCGACCAATGAAGGCGCGCCACTGGCGCTGGTGGGCTGCGCGCCTGGCGAGTTGCATGAGCTGGGCGCGCTGATGCTGGCCCTCTTCTTGCGGCGGGCAGGGCTGCATGTGATTTACTTGGGTCAGAGTCTGGAGCCAGAGAGCCTGTCGGCGACCATCCAGAGCTGCCACCCGCGCTGCCTGCTGCTCTCCGCCACGCTGCGGCCACAGGCGGAGGCGCTGGGCGAGGTCGCGCGGCGACTGGAGGCGCTGGGGCCGTGCGCGCCCAGCTTCTACGTCGGCGGGCAGGCCTTCGCCGATGATCCGGACCTCGCACCACGGATTCGGGGCGACTACCTCGGATTGGACGCGCCCAGCGCGGCGCTGGAGATCAAGCGAAGGCTCACCGCATGACGTTATCTCCGATCACCCAGACGCCAGAGCGCGCCACCGGCGCCCAAACGTCTGGGCGAGGCTTCTTTGCGCGTCTCCCGCTGTATACCTGGCTGGGGCTTGCGCTCAACCT
>DASVWQ010000270.1:0-2033 GCA_036393135.1 Ktedonobacterales bacterium | reverse complement strand
AGTGGAACGCCGCCGTCGCCCGCATGCGCGCCCACGGCTACGCGCCTGTCCCTTCCTTCAACCCCTACTGGGATGTCCACGGCCTGACCTTCGAGGACCCCGACGGCTACCGCGTCGTCCTCCAGCGCAAGGCGTGGTGAGGGTGAGCGTAGGCGCAGCAACGGCCACCGCCGGGCGCAGAGATAGTCAGGTCAAACAGTGACAGGAAGGGGATTGCGCTCCAGCTAGGGGGAAGTGGCGCGCTCCACGGCATCACACGCCAGGCCCACGGCTGCGTCGAGTGAGAGCGCCTGCCCCTCGGCGAAACAGGTCGCCAGGGCGGATGCCGCCAAGGATGCGCGCAGGCAGGCCAGATCACGCTCGCGCATATCGCGCTCGGCAGGTTCAACGAGCCGTGGCGTCGCTTCGCGGCGCGCGATGGCGGCGGCGGAGAGGCGCGCAGCCAATTCCACATCACCGCGCCGGGCGAGAAGGGTCGCGATACGCTCCACCACTCGCCAGATCCACCCGCGCTCGCACACCTGACCCGCCAGCGCTGTGAACGCCTGGGCCAGGTCACGCTGCGCGGCCAGGTGGTCGCCCTGCTCCAGCGCCAGGCTGGCGCGAAAATACCGAACGCGCGCCACCATTCCCAGATTATCGAGCGCGCCAAAGAGACGCGCGGCCTCATCAAAATGCGCGCGTGCGGTCTCGGCGTCGCCGCTGCGCCACTGCGCGCGCGCCAGAGTGAAGGCGCAGGTCGCGACGCCAAATGTATCCCGCTTCTCCGAGAACAGATGGTAGCTCGGCGTGGTCACTTCGATCGCGCGTGTTGGCTCATCCAGCAGGATGCAGGCCTCGCCGATGTTGTTCCAGGTGAGCGCGCGCGCCCAATCGCTCTCGCCTGCCTCGCGGCTGAGCGCCAGGCTCTCTTCGTAATAGGCCAACGCCTCACGTGGCTGCCCCATCGCACACCGCCGCGTGCCAAGGTTCAAGAGTGGTATCACCATATCCGCGCGGGCCCCACTCTCGCGCTGGAGCGCAAGACATTCTTCGCAGAGCTCGACCGCGCGATGATAGTCGCCCAGCGCCGCGACCGGATTCGAGAGATTGTTCAACGCCCAGGCGATCTGCGCCTTGTCGCCGGTCGCCTGCCGCAACGCAAGCGCCATCTCACCGGCGTCGCGCGCGCGCTCGAACTGGTCCATCCGATGCGAGAGCGCCATCACACCCGTCCAGGCTTCAGCCAGCAGCGCCCGCTCTTCATTGGTGGTCGGGGCCGCTGACCGCGCGAGGTACAGCTCCAGCCAGTCCAGCCCCTCCAGGTAGTGAGGATACAGGAACCAGAAGCGGCGCAGCGCTGCCACCATGCGCAGCCCGAGGATGATGGCGTCTGTCTCCAGCGCCCAGCCGAGAGCCGCGCGCACATTCTCGTATTCCGCCTCCACGCGCGCCATCTCGCGCTCGGCTTCGTTGAGCGCCTTCGGCAAGAGCGCATCTGTCAGCGTCATGCAATATTCAGCGTGGCGCCGCCGCGCCTCGTCCCATTCGCCAGCGTCGTGCAGGCGCTCCTGGGCGTAGGCCCGCAGCGTGACGAGCTGCGTGTAGCGCCGCGCGCTCCCGTGACCAGCGCGCTGGAGCAGGCTGGCGTCCAGCAGCGTGGCGAGGCCCGCAATGAGCGTGTCGCCCGCGATGCCAGAGACAGCCTCGATAGCCTCCACACTGGCGCCGCCGACGAATACGCCGAGCCAGCGAAATAGCCGCTGCTCCTCCATGCTGAGCAGGTCATAGCTCCAGGCGATGGTCGAGCGCATCGTGCGCTGGTGGTCGGCTAGATCCTGCGCGCCATCGGCGAGCACGCCAAGAAACGTCGGCTGCATCAGCCGGGCGTGTAATTGCGGCAGCCCGACGTGGCGCACACGCGCCGCCGCCAACTCAAGAGCGAGTGGCAGGCCATCCAGCCGCACGCAGATGTTGGCCACCTGGCGCCATGCATCCGGCGTCACAGCGCTGACGTCCTGCCACTCATCACTGACGCGCTCCAGAAAGAGGGC
>DASVWQ010000269.1:0-12743 GCA_036393135.1 Ktedonobacterales bacterium | reverse complement strand
CGCGAGGTGGAGTACGTCGTCTTCGAGGACGAGGGCCACGGCTTCACCAAGCGGGCGAACCTGCTGCGGGCCTACGCGCTGACGGTAGATTTCCTGGAGCGGCGCCTGAAATAGCTCGCCAACCTGGCTTGACATCGCGGGCCGCGTGCGGTACCATTACCTGCGCGGCCCGTGATGACACATCACCCGCCCATGTACCCGTAGCTCAGCGGATAGAGCGTTGGTTTGCGGAACCAAAGGCCGGAGGTTCAAATCCTCTCGGGTACACCACGAAGCCCCACCGGAACATCCGGTGGGGCGTTTTTGTTGGCTACGCGCTTCTGAACGCGCCCTGAGGCGAGGATGGCCTGTGAGATGGAGCGGGATCCATCCCAGCGTGGACCACCCCCGCACCCGATAGTGAGTGGGCGTTGGCGCTAGGACTGGAGCGAGCCTACCGAAGACATGTCGCCGTCATAGGCCACCGTCGCGATCCCCACGCCCGGCCCGGTGAAGGTATGGGCATTGTATTCGTTGCCACTGCCGTAGGCTCCCTGGAAGCGCCCGGAGCCGCCCGTGATGGCGAAATTGTCATGCGCGTCGCTGGTCGCTGCGCAGGTCCACCCGGTTCCATACAGCGTGAGCACGTCGCCATTGGCCGCCGTCAGCGTCGTGGCGCGGGTCTCTGGCGCGCAGCCATTGTGCAGGTCAGCGGGATTGGTGTCTACCACGATCAGGGCGTGCTCGGAGATGTCGCCCAGATGGTCGGCCTGCCCCTGACCGACCGCCGTAATGCAGCGGGACATTGGCCCACAGGGGGCAGCGGTAAAGGTCTCCGAGACAGTGGCGTGGAACGGAACCAGACTCTGCGCGGCCGCGTTGGACGGGCGCAGGAGCAGCGCAGCCGCCACCACCAGCGCGAGCAGGACAGGTACGAGTGTGATTAGTGCGATACGCTTGGCCATGTGCATCGTCTCCCCTCGGGTGTGGCATCGTCGCCACAACTTCATGTTGTGAACCCCACATGGGGTCCGAATACCGCGATCCCCTTCACGTTGGGCCGCCTGGATCACTCGGCGTCACTCTCGGCGCCTTCTGGGAACGAGTCTAGCCGGAATCGAGCGCGAAAACCTCAAACTATTCATACAGAGGTTGTCAGTAATGGCGTGATATAACATCAGACAGCAGCCACCCGATTTCGATGCGTCGATGGCGCGCGAGTAGTTCGCGTCGCGTGAAGCGCCAGTTTTCCAGTATTTCCGTCTGTCGCTCCGGCGCTGGAGGTGGGTATGACGGCGTTGGCGTTGGCTGAGGTCAGTTTCGCCGCCCGGCTCAAGCACGAGCGGCGCCTGCGCGGTGTCTCGCAGGAGGAGATGGCCTCGCGCGCGGGCTACACGTCGGCTTACATCAGCATGCTCGAACGCGGCGAGCGTGCGCCGACCGCCGCCACCGCCGAGCTGCTGGCCGCCGCGCTCGACCTCGAGTCTACGAGCCGCGCCGCGCTTCTGGCCGCCGCGAAGCGCACGCGCGATCAGCGCGCCGGGCCGACAGGCGCGCCAACCCCCGACCCGCCGCTGGTCATCGGCGGCTTCCTGGGAGCTGCGCCTGAGGGCGCGCTGGTCGCCCGCACGGTGGAGCTGGCGACGCTGGAGGGCGCTCTCGCCTCGGCGCTGCGCGGCGCCGGGCGCCTGGTTACAGTGGAGGGCAAACCAGGGGTCGGCAAGACCCGTCTCGCCCAGGAGATTGCCCTGCGCGCGCGCGCGGGCGGCGCAGTCGTGGCAGTAGGTCGCTGCTATGAGTCCTTGCGGGCTGCCCCGCTCGCGCCATTTATCGAGGCGCTGAGCGCGGTACGAGCTGCGGCGTCGCCAACGCTGCGTATGGCGATCGCCGGACGCTGGCCGCTCCTGCCACGCCTGCTTCCCGCCGACGCCGCGTCCGTCGGATCCACGGATTCCAGGGAGTGGGCGAGCGCCCAGGCCACGCAGGAAGGCCCTGAGACGCAATTGCGTCTGCTCTGGCAGATCACCGCCTTTGTACGAGCGGTCGCCGCTGAGCGCCCGGTCGCGCTGCTGCTCGATGATCTGCACTGGGTGGACGAGGCCAGCCTCCAACTGCTGTGTCATCTGGCGCGCCAGACACGCGACACGCCTGTGCTGCTGGTTGGCGCCTACCGTGACACCGAGACAGGCGGCCAGCGACCGTTGCGCGATGCGCTACGCGACCTCCGCCGTGAGGGGTTGCTCGACACGGTTGGCATCAGCGACCTCGATATGCCCGGCGTCCTGGCCCTGATCACCGAGCAACTGGCGACGCGCGGCACGGCGGGCGTTCCCGTCAGCCCGGACCTGGTCGAACGGCTCTATGAAGCCACGGGCGGCCTGCCGCTCTACCTGCGCGGGAGCGTGCGTGTCCTGCTCGATCGGGGGGACATCAGCGTGCGCGAGGGGATGTGGCGGTTGCGCGCGACTGGCGCGCTGGCTATGCCAGAGAGCGTGCGCGACGCGGTTGGCGAGCAGGTCGCGCGGCTCAGCTCGACGACGCAGTCGGCGCTGCGGGCGGCAAGCGCGCTAGGGCAGGTGTTCGCTCGCGTCCCGCTGCGACACGTTAGCGAGCTTTCGGAGGCCGAGCTGGACAGCGCGCTGGAGGAGGCCCTGCTCGCCGGATTGATCGAGGAAGAAACCCAGCCTGGCGCGTATCGTGCGGAATATAGTTTCAGTCATGCGCTGACACAGCGCGCGATCTACGAGGCGCTGCCGACGCCCCGTCGCCGCCAGCTCCACGTGGCCGCTGGCGCGGCGCTGGCGACGCTCCCTGAGCCACAGCGGACCAGCCGCGCCGCCGAGATTGCCCGGCACTTCCTAGCTGGCGACGATATCGCGCATGCGCTGCCGCACGTCCTGGTGGCCTGCGAATATGCCGCCAGACTCTGCGCCTGGAGCGAGATGGAGCGGCACGCCCAACTGGCGGCGAAGCTTGCGCGCGAGTTGGGCGACCCGGCGAGCGAAGCCCTGGCGCTCGAGCGGCGGGGCCTGCCGCTGATGAACATGGGCCGCCAGGACGAAGCGCTCGCCGCCTATAGTGCGGCGAGCGCGCTTCACCGCGAAGCCGGAAACCTGGACCAGCTCGCCTGGACGACCGCCTGGATGGTGCGCGCCAACGTGTCGAGTGGTCGGACAATGGAAGGGCTAATGGCGCTTCGGACCTTGATCGTGTCGCTGGCAGCCGTGGCGGATGAGGCTACGCCTGAAGCCCAGGGAGCCCGGTTCCGCGCGCTGGCCTTCGCGCCGCCTGCCCAACCGCCCAACCACTCTCCCGACGAGTGGGCCAGATTGACGGAGCGCGCCGCGCGCGTGATAAGCCCACGCTCGGCGGGGCGTATGTATCTTAGCCTCTCAGCCTATCTCCGATTCCTGTCGCGTCCTGATGAGGCAATCGCGATGGCCGAGCCCGCTATCGCGTTCGCTCGCCAGGCGGCCGACGCGCGTGTGTTGCTGCGCTCGCTGGCGTTCTACGCGCTGGCGCTCGTGACGCTCGGACGCTTGCCTGAAGCGATCGCCGCGCTTCAGGAGACACGTGACACCGGCCAGGCGGTCGATGATCTCGAAGCGGTGATTCTGGGAGCCAGTAACCTCGGTATCATCTATCGGATGCGGGGAGATCTTCTTCGCGCGCGTGAGGAGAACGCAATCGCGCTGGCCGCCGCTGAGCGGTTCGAGACACCGGAGTTCGCCATAGAGGCGCCAACTGAAATGGCGTTGCAGGCGTATTACAGCGGCCAATGGGATGACGCGCGGCGCTATCTCGCGCGCGCCGAGGAGGTCGCGCGCTCGTTTGGCATCTCCAACTCAAACACCATCATGGGAATCGGGGGCATCGTCGCGCTCGCCACGGATAACCAGGAAGACCTGGCGCTTCAGACGCGGGCGCGCCTGGAGCGCGTCATCGAGCAGGCCGAGCATGATGGTGACACCACGCTCCTGTGGTACGTCCAGCCCGTGTTCGCTGAGAATGAACTGCTTGCCGGGCGCCCTGATTCGGCGTGCGCGCGGCTGCGCCACCTGGCTGAACTGCCGGGAGCGGAGACCATCGAGGCGCTCCCGATGTTCCCGACACTCGCCTGGGCCAAGGCCGAAACTGGCGACCTGGAGCGCGCTGAGGCGCTGCTGGCGGACTGCGTTAGCCGCGCCACCGCCGCAGGGAATAACCTCGCGCTCGTGGATGCGCTGCGTGTGCGGTCGCTACTGGCGATGCGACGAGAGCGTTGGCAAGAGGCTGCGGACGCCATCGAACAGTCACTTGCGCTCGCCCGACCGATGCCCTATCCCTACGCCGTGGCCAAGACGCACTATACCTGCGGACTGCTGCATGCGGCGCGTGGCGCGCCAGAGTTGGCGCGGGCGCGCTACACTGAGGCGCTGGCGATCCTCGATACGCTGGGCGAGCGGCCCTATGCGGCGCGCGTCACAGAAGCGCTTGGGCGGCTGGACTGACCGCTGGGCGCAGGATCGCCCGCTGCGCGAACCTGCGCGACTCATCAGCGAGCGGCGCCCGCCACACCGCATGTGACAGACGCCGCTCGTGGGTTGCTGGTCGGCCTAGCCGTTGCGATGGTTCATGGCGAGCGCCTCATCCAGCCGCTGGCGCAGTTCTTCCAGCGCGCCCAACAGGTTGGCATAGGGGGTCGTCGCATCCAGTGTGCCGAGCGCCGTGTCCAACTCGCTCGCGCGCGAGGCCAGCCGCGTCACCAGTTCCAGGTGTTGAGGATTCTCGACCACCTGGCGCACGAGGTCGCGCAGGCTGTTGAGGTCACCCTTGTAGGTCACGCTCTCGGCTGGCGGCTGCTGGCCGAGCGCGCCGCCGACCCGCTGGCGGGCGTCTTCGAGCGCGTTGCGATAGTGATCGGCGACCTGAATGGCGGTGCGCGCCTGCTGTGTGAGCTGTGCGCCGATGTTGGCCATGCGGTCGCGCAGTTCCTCCGGCTCCGGGTCTTTTGGCGGGGCAGGCGGCTCTGGCTCCGACGCGGCGACCGCTTCGGCCTGGCCATTGGCGGCGGGCAGAGCGAAGGGATCGGCGCCCAGGGCTGCCGCGCTGGCGCCATTCATCGCGGCCTGCGCCTGTGGCAGATGCGAGGTGTCGATTTCAAAGTAGCCGCTGGCGATGACCAGCCTGCACTCGCCAATCGTCACTTCGTCGCCCTCGCGCAGCGGCGTCTCGCCGTGGATCTCCTCGTCATTGACCTGGGTGCCATTGCTGCTGCCCAGGTCGGTGACGGTGTAGCCATTCTCGGTGGCGCGTAGCTTGGCGTGGAAGCGCGAGACCAGTGGATCGCCATCCAGGTTGATCTCACAGCTCGGCGCGCGACCCACGCGCAACTCCTGCCCGTCGAGCGGGAACTCGTGGCCCAGTGTCTGCCCGGTGACGGTTGACGTCAGCGCGACCAACCTCGCCACGAGCTGCGTCTTGATGGCCGGGGTCGCTGGCGCCGCCGCCACGGCCGCGCCAGATGTCGAGGCGCGCGTCAGCCAGGAAGGCAGCCCGGCCGCCGGGGCGCCCTCGCTCGCGAGCCGCTGCCCGCAATACTGGCAGAATGGCAGGTTCCCATCTGTCTCCTGCCCACAATGAGGACATACAGCTGTCACGCCGGTTCCTGACCCTCTCTGTCTGGCGGAACGCGCCTGGCGAGTGGCTCACGCCCTCCGCCCACATCGCCCCGCCGTACTGTCTCGCCGCCCCAGATGAGCGCGGCTGCTCTATTCATCCCTCTGGGGCGAATGACGCCCGCAGTGTGATGTCTACCCAAGATACGCAACGCGCGAGCGCGGCTGTATCACCGCCGCCCACGACTTTCAGGGGAATCGGCGACGACGCGCCGCGCTCACTCCTGGCCAAAGATGTCTTTGATCTTGTCTTTGCCGCGCTCGAATAGACTGGCGTCGGCGCGCTCCGCCTGTTGCCGCTCGATCTCCGCGAACTCCTGGAGCAGCTCGCGCTGCCGCTTCGTCAGGGTCGTCGGCGTCACCACATTGACCGTCACGAGCTGGTCGCCACGGTTGTTGCTGTGGATGACGGGGACGCCCTTGCCCTTCAGCCGGATGATCCGCCCACTGGGTGTGCCGGGCTGAATCTTGAGCGTCTCTTTGCCGTCGAGCGTCGGTGTCTCGATCTCCGCGCCCATCGCCGCCTGAGCGAAGGTGATGTTCTGCTCGGAGAGAATATCCTGACCCTGGCGCTTGAAGACCTCGTGCGGACGTACCTTCAGCGCTACATACAGGTTGCCGGGCGTCCCGCCATGTGGGGGCGCCTCGCCCTCGCCGGTCACGCGGACGTTGATGCCATCGTCCACGCCAGCGGGGATGTTGACGGTGACGCGGCGGACATTGCGCACGCGCCCCTGGCCGTGGCAGCGCTCGCAGGGCGTCGTGATGATGCGCCCCTCGCCCTGGCAGCGGTCACAGACCATGACATTGACAAACTGCCCGAAGATGGATTGCTGCACCCGCCGAATCTCGCCCGACCCGCGACAGTTGGGGCAGACCTGGGTGGAAGTGCCGGGCTGCGCGCCATTGCCGTGGCAGGTCGGGCACGACTCCCAACGCGGGATCTCGATGTCCTTCTGCACGCCGCGCACGGCCTCATCGAAGGAGATGGTCAGCTCATAGCGCAGGTCAGCGCCGCGCGCCGCCCCGGCGCGTGTCCGCGCGCCCGTTGCGCCCGCCGCATTGGCGAAGATGGATTCGAGGATGTCGTTGAAGCTGCCGAAGCCAAAGCCCTCGAACGGGCCGCTCTCGCCGGGGCCACCAGAGACGCCCGCGTGGCCGAAGCGGTCATAGGCGCCGCGCTTTTTCGGGTCGCCCAGCACCTCATACGCTTCATTGATTTCCTTGAAGCGCACGCCCGCGTCTTTATCTTTGTTCACATCAGGGTGATATTGTCGGGCCAGGCGACGAAACGACTTCTTGATCTCGTCTTCGCTCGCGTTGCGCGGCACGCCCAGCGTCTCATAATAATCTCGTTTCGCGGCCATCGGCATCCTCTTAGCTATCAGCCTGACGCGCCAGGCGCCGTCGCTGGTCGGCCCATCCCACCGCCGGGACGCGCCCGCTCGCCTCGCGGCGTGAGCGGCAGTCGTCCCGCTGGGGCCATCCGGCAGCCGCACGGGCGCCACAATAATACCATAGTCGCGCCAGACGCCCGCCCGTGGTCGCCCATGTGGTAGGGGCGCCCTGGCGGGCGAGCGGCTCGCGCGTGAGCGGCGTCACACCGGACGCCGCGGGCTGGTCGAACGCAGAGGAGCGCTGGAGGCGTTCCGGGCTACTCGGCGTCCTTGTATTCGGCGTCCACCGTGCCGTCGGACGTGTCGCCCGTCGGCTCGCCGGAGCCATCGGCCCCCGCCCCAGCGCCTGCGGCGGCGTAGATCTTCTCGCTGACCTTGTACATCGCGGATTGCAGGGCGTCCTTCGCGGACTTGATGCGCTCCACGTCGTCGGTGGCCAGCGCCGCGCGCACATCGGCGATGCGGGTCTCAGCCTCGGACTTCTCCTCCGCCGGAACCTTGTCGCCATACTCACGCAGCGTCTTCTCGGCGGTGTAGGCGGCGTTGTCGGCCTCGTTGCGCGCCTCCACCTCGTCGCGCCGCGCGCGGTCCTCGTCGGCGTGCGACTCGGCGTCGCGCACCATCTTCTCGATCTGGTCCTTGGAGAGACCGCTGGACGGCTGGAGCGTGATGCGCTGCTCGCGCCCGGTGCCCTTGTCCTTCGCATGGACGTTCACGATGCCGTTGGCGTCGATGTCGAAGGAGACCTCGATCTGCGGCACCCCACGCGGGGCGGGCGGAATGCCATCGAGGATGAACTTGCCGAGCGACTTGTTATCGCGCGCCATCTCGCGCTCACCCTGCAGGACGTTGATCTCGACGCTATTCTGCCCGTCGCTGGCGGTCGAGAAGACCTGGCTCTTCTGCGTCGGGATGGTCGTATTGCGCTCGATCAGGCGAGTGAAGACGCCGCCCATCGTCTCGATGCCCAGTGAGAGCGGGGTCACGTCGAGCAGCAGCACATCGCGCACATCGCCCGTCAGCACGCCCGCCTGGATTGCGGCGCCCATCGCCACAACCTCATCGGGATTGACGCCCTTGTTCGGCTCCTTGTTGAAGACCTTCTTCACCACCGCCTGCACGGCGGGCATGCGGGTCATGCCGCCGACCAGCACCACCTCATCGATCTGGCTGGCGTTCACGCCCGCGTCCTGGAGGCACTTGTTGACCGGACCGGCAGAGCGCTCGATCAGGTCATCTACGAGCTGTTCCAGCTTGGCGCGGGTCAGCGTGATGGCGAGGTGCTTGGGGCCGCTGGCGTCGGCGGTGATGAAGGGCAGGTTGATCTCCGTCTGGGCCGCCGAGGATAGCTCCTTCTTGGCCTTCTCCGCCGCTTCCTTCAACCGCTGGAGCGCCATCTTGTCCTGGCGCAGGTCCACGCCCTGCTCCTTGCGGAACTCATCGGCGAGCCAGTTGATGATGCGCTGGTCGAAGTCGTCGCCGCCGAGGTGCGTGTCGCCGTTGGTGGCCTTCACCTCGAAGACGCCATCGCCCAGCTCCAGCACTGAGATGTCGAAGGTGCCGCCGCCCAGGTCATAGACGGCGATGCGCTCGTCCTTCTTCTTGTCGAGGCCATAGGCCAGCGAGGCGGCTGTTGGCTCGTTGATGATGCGCAGCACTTCCAGGCCGGCGATGCGGCCGGCGTCGCGGGTGGCCTGGCGCTGGGCGTCGTTGAAGTAAGCCGGGACGGTGATGACGGCCTGCGCGACATGCTCGCCCAGATACGCCTCGGCGTCGGCGCGCAGCTTCTGCAGGATCATCGCGCTGATCTCTGGCGGGCTGTACTGCTTGCCCATCACCTCGACCCAGGCGTCGCCGTTGGACGCGCGCACCAGCTTATAGGGAACGAGGCGCTTCTCGCGGTCCACATCGGGATCGTCGAACTTGCGGCCCATGAAGCGCTTGATGGAGTAGACGGTATTCTCGGAGTTGGTGATGGCCTGGCGCTTGGCGACCTCGCCGACCAGCCGCTCGCCGCCCTTGGTGAAGGCGACGACGGACGGGGTGGTGCGGGCGCCCTCCGCGTTGGGGATGACGACGGGCTCGCCGCCTTCCATCACGGCGACACAGCTATTGGTGGTTCCCAGATCAATGCCGATGACTTTGGGCACGTTGACCCTCCTCAGGTAAATCAGGTGTGTTGGTCGCTCTGGTGAGCGGCGTCTCAGATGGGCGCGGCGCGTCGCCCATGCGCTGGGCGGGTGTGTCCGGCGGCGCGCCCACGCCAGACGGTCCCGGCGTACTACGTTTCGTGCGTCGCTTCAGTTGCGCTCTGGCCCGCTCCGTCAGCGGCAGGACTGGTCTGGTCGCTGGGGCTGGTCGGCGCGGGCTTGCGCGCGATCTGCACCAGCGCGGGACGAATCAGCAGGCCGTTGGCCTCGTAGCCGCGCTGCGCTATCACCACGATGGCGCCCTCCGGGACCTCCGCCGACTCCACCTCGCCAATCGCTTCGTGGCGCTGCGGGTCGAACGCCTGCCCCGGCTCGGCGGCGACCGCGCGGATGCCCTGGAGATCGAGCGCGCGGCGCAGCTGCAATTCCACCAGCGCGATACCCTCGATCCACGAGAATCCGCGCAGCGTCGCGGGCAGTGCGGCAAACGCGCGCTCTAGACTATCCAGCGCGTGCAGCGTGGGCGCGTGGGCCTGGGCGACGATCAGCCGCTCGCGCTGCTCGCGCTCCTGCTGGGCGCGGCGCTTGAAGTTGGCGAGGTCGGCCTGCGCCTCATGCCAGTGGCGCATGTAGCTGGTGGACTGCGCGCGCTCGCGGTCAAGCTCCGCCGCCAGCGCGGCCAGTTGCGCCTCCAGCGCCGCCGAGCGATCCTCGGTGGGCGCGCTGGCGAGGGTCTCGGGGACGGCCTCGGCGGGCGCCTCAGCCTCGGCGGGCGCATCGGTCGGCGTGGCTTCGCTGGCCGCTGCGGCAGTCTCAGTCTCAGTCGCGGATTCGGCTGTGGCCTCGGTCGCGGCTTCGGTCGGCTGTTCGTCAGCCATCTGTTCCTCCTCCTGCTTCATGTGTCGTCACGCTTGTCGCTGGCTGGCTCGGCGCTGGATGGCGCGTCGCTCGTGTCGTCGGCGTAGGACTCGGTATAGGTCTCGGCAAGCAGGTCGTTGAGCACCTGAGTCAGATAGCGCACGACCGCGACGGCGCGCCCGTATTGCATGCGGGTCGGGCCGACGACGCCGAGCAGCCCGCCGGGGCGGCCATTGCCGCCGTAGCGCGCCGCCACCACGCTGATGTCTTTCAGCGCGTCAGAGCCACTCTCGCCACCGATGATGACCTGCACGCCGTCGGCGGCCATCAGTTGCGGGGCGATGGCGGGCAGGATGCTGTTACGCTCCAGCGCCTCCACCACCTCGCGGATGCGCTCGGCGTCGCCGCGTGTGAACTCGTCGCGACGCAGCAGGTTCGCCAGTCCCTCGTGATAGACCGCTTCGGGCAGGCTGAGCGAGGCCTGGTTGAGCATGCGCGCCAGCGAATCTACGATCAGCCGCTCGTCGTTGCTCAGCTCGCTCTCCATCTGCGCAGCGCGGCGGCGCAACGTCTCGGCGTCGGCCCCGGCGAAACGCTCGTTGAGGCGGCGGGCGAGGCGGCTCAGGTCGTCCTGGCGGAAAGGCTCATCCAGCGCCAGGCGTTCCTGCTGCACGGAGCCATCGGCCATCACCAGCACGATCAGCGCGACGGTCTCATAGAGCGAGAGGACCTCGAAGTGCTTGACTTGGGCGATGGCGCTGCGTGGCGGCGTGATGATAGCCGCGCTCTGCAACGCCTGGGCCATGACGCTGGCGGTGAGGCGTACCCACTCATCGAGCTGGCGCTGCACCTGATAGAACTGGTGACCGATGAGGCGCTGCTCATCGAGCGAGAGCTGCGACTCGTTCATCAGCCGCTCGACGAAGTAGCGGTAGCCGAGGTCGGTGGGCATGCGGCCAGCGGAGACGTGCGGCTGGTAGATCAGCCCTTCGTCCTCCAGCGCGACCAGCTCGTTGCGCACAGTGGCCGAGGCGTAGCCGGAGCCGAAGATGGCCGCCAGGCGGTCGGAGATGAACTTGGACGCGACCGGCTCGCCCGTGCGCACGTATTCCTCGATCAGCGCCCGCAGGATGACCTCCTTGCGCTGGCTGAGGCGGCGATCCATCGGCATCTTCCGCGCGCTCCCCCGCTTCGCGCCGCCGTGTCTCTGGCGGTCGCCGCTCTCGACTGTTAGCAGTCACAGCACATGACTGCCAGCAGAGGTACGATAGCACCGCTGGCGGGCGGGTGTCAAGGCGCGCGGGAAGGGCGGGCGGGCGCGTCACAGGGCGACCAGTTGCGCCTTCATCTGGTAGTAGGCGGTGGCCACGGCCTCATGCTGTTTCTGCAGCTTGGCGATCAGCCCATCAAAGAAGGTTGTGATGTTGATTCCGCTCGCCTTCACGTCCTCTGGACGCCCATGAAGCACGTTATCTATCACCGCGCCAAGTATTCCTCCGAGCACTGCGCCCGGACCCGGAATGATCGCCGCGCCTAAGAAAGCGCCTGTTACAGCTCTTGGTGATGGAAGCGTCAACTCGTCTGCGTTTGCGGCGGACTTCAGCCCAAGGTCGGTGTTGTAACATTCATCGGCGGCGGTGAAATAGTCAGTGATGGCGGCAATGAAGTGGCGAACGGCCTCGCTCTGCGCCTCGTTCTTGTTGGCGGGGAGGCTGGCGAGCATCGCCTGCAAGCTGGCGCGGGCATCGGCGGTATAGGCCCAATCCTGCTTCATACGCTCTGCAAGCGCCTTGATGTTGCCTGTGTCATGTCCATACTCTGCGGCATACTGCTTGAACGCTGCTTTGTAGCTGCTGTGAATCGCGTCGAATGTGGTCCAGGTGGGTGTGGCGAACTGCTCGAAATAGGCCTTCGCGGACTGTTTGGTGACATCTTTGCGCTTGGCGATCATGTTGCCGACGAATTCCACGATTTGCAGCACATCGCCGATGCCTGGAATCATTTGGGGCGCCCTCCCGTGACTTCAAGGCAAACAGAATGCTCTCGCGATGGACAGAAGCAAGCTGGAATGCGTCCATTCTACGTGAATACGAGTGGGCAAAGCAACCGACACGCCTGTCATGGCGGAGGTTCGGCTGGCTCTGGCTGGCGAGCGCGCGGCGGCTGTGGTAGACTGACAGCGACGCGAGCTATCACTGGCCGCGCAAGCGCCCGTAGCTCAACGGATAGAGCACCTGACTTCGGATCAGGCGGTTGGGGGTTCGAATCCCTTCGGGCGCACCATTTCACTCCGCTCATACTCCCTCTTACCCCACTCCTCCACTCCGCACTTTCGCGCATTCCTGCGCCCGTAACGCTCGCCGTAACACTTCTGGCGCGGGCCAGGCTGTATCATGCCCGCAAGACGGCGCCGCTGGTGGAGGCGTCGACACGCGGGAGGGCGCCTGAGATGAGCGGTGAACTCACGGCGATGGGTGATGCGGCGCGGGCGGCGCCGTCGACGCGCGTGCGCGGCGGCTGGCTGTGGGCCGCGCGGGTGGGCTGGCTGCTGCTGCTGATCGTGGCGCTGGGGCCGTTCTTCGTCTCGGCGCCAGCGTATCTGGCGAGCGTGGAGCATCCCTCGCCCGCCAATGCCGCCATCACGCCGGGGGCGGCGCGGGCGCTGCTGGCGGCGGGCGTCACGCTGCACGCCTACGCGCTGG
>DASVWQ010000268.1:0-3162 GCA_036393135.1 Ktedonobacterales bacterium | reverse complement strand
GCGCATCGGCCAGGCCAGCTTCGGTGGCGAGCGCGCGGGCCTCGGCGGCGGAGTAGGCGCGGCGCACCGAGACGGGGCCATCGTGGCGGGTCATCGGACTCATCCGCGCGAGGCGGGTCAGCGCGACGACGCCCGCATAGGCCAGCGGCGAGCGCACGACATCGAAGACCAGCGCCCGCCGCCCGACCCGCGCCATCGAGTGGAGCAGCGCCTGCGCCTCTTCGGGGGCGAAGTGGTGCAGAGCGAGGGTGCAGAGGGTCAGGTCGAAGGCGCCGTCGGGATAGGGCAGGGCCAGCGCGTCCTGCCGCTCGACCGTGACTTCGGGCAGCCCGATGCAGCGCTCGCGAGCCACGGCGACAATCTGCGGGCTGCGGTCGGTGACGGTGACGCGGAGGTCGAGGCCCGCTCGCCGCGCCGCCCGCGCGATAGCGATAGGGATGTCGGCGGAGCCAGAAGCGAGATCGAGCAGGGTCCAGGCGCGGTCGGGCTGGGCGCGCAGCAGGCGGAGGACGGCGCGCGTGGTAAAGGTGGTCCAGCCGAGCAGGGCGTTGATATGGCGGATGTCAGCCAGATTGCGCGCCAGTTCGGCGGCGTCCATCTGGTCGGCGTCCAGCCACTCCGTCGCGACGGCGTCGCGCGCCTGCCATGCCCCCATACCCCCCTCACTTTCGATAGCGCGCCCGCACGCCGCATCACGCGGGCCATGCGAGAGATTGTACGCTACAAGGTAACGCACCAGCGCCCAACACCGCCAGCGCTCCACATCGCGCTGCGTATTATGGCTGAGGAGGTGTGCGGCGCGTGTGAGCAAGTTCCTCGATCTTGCGCGCGTCGGCGTAGTTGCGCTCGTAGTCGTGCTGGACGAAGCCGACGCTCTCGTAGAGCCGGACGGCGGGGGTGTTGTGGATAGCGGTCAGGACCATGGCGCGCTCGGCCCCCAGCGCCTGCGCCCGCCGCAGCCCCTCCACGAGCACAGCGCGAGAGAGACCCTGGCGCCGCCAGTCCGGATGCGCGCCGACTGGCTCATACTCGCCGACACGGGCGCGCTCGTCGTACCAGAGGATGCAGTACGCGACAAACTGGCCATCCGGCGCGACGGCCACCAGATCGAGGTCGGGGCGATAGGTGGGGGCCGCGCGCACCCGACGATACGACTCCAGCGTGACGCGCGAGGGATGGAACGCCGCGCGATGCGCATCCACCCGCCGCTGCCACTCGTCCGGCCCGCCAACTGCGCGCACGGTGAAGCCCGGCGGCAGCGGCGTCTCAGGCAGTGGGGCGGCGTCGAACGGACGGCGGAAGTGGACATAGCCAGCATTGGTGGGGTCGTGGGCGAATCCGGCGGCGGCGAGGCGCTCGATCTGCCAGGCGTCGGAGTCGAGCGCCAGCGCCTGGAGCTGGGTGAGCTGCCGCCGTGTGCCGACCCGCCGCGCCCAGGCCAGCATATCGGCCAGGATCGCGACGCCCTCTGCCGTCTCACGAACGTCTGGGCGAATCTGGACCGTAATCTCGCCCGCGCCCGGCCAGCTCGCCAGCCACACAAAGCCAAGCAGCGCGCCCGTCGCAGCATCCTCCCACAGGCGAATGCTGCGGGTGGGGTCGAACGTCGTGTGCTGGTAAAAGGCCCAGGTGAAGCTGCCAAGTTCCCAGATGCCGGGACGCGGCTCGCCCACATTGGCCTCGGAGAGAAATCGCGTGATACGGTCGCGGTCAGCGCGGCGGGCATACATCCGCGCGGTGAATGGCATGGCGGCGGCTCCTTCAGATGCTGACTGGCGACCGACGGAGTGTACTATGTTGATGCGCGCCAGCCCCCACCCGCTCTAGCCTACAGCATCCACGACGCCTCGGCGAGGGCCTTGGTGGGGGCGCCCGTCTTGCGCTCACGCTCGAGCTGGGCTTCCGCGCGGCTCACGATCAGATCGACGAAGCGCACCGGGCTGCGCCAACGGGAGGTCTCGCGCGCCGGATCGAAGCCGTTGGCCTTGACGATGGCGCGCAACTGGGCCAGGCTAAGACCCACCAGCCGCGCCCGCAGCGCCACAGCGCCGCCCGCCTCGATGATGTCCACCACATCCAGCTTCTCGTCCATGCCAAAGACCTCGAAGAGACGCGCGTCGATGATCGCCTCGCGTACGGCGGCGGCAGCGGCGGCGTCAGTCCGCGCCACGTTGGCAATCTGGTGGATCGCACGGGTGATCTGGTCGTACTCCCCCATCGGTCAAAACCTCCATCTCGTCCGCGCGGGCGCCGCTGCCGTTCCTTGGTGATAGTGTAGGCGCCCGCTGACGCTCATTGCAAGCCGCCAGTAGTCGCGGGCGGGCGTCTGCGCCCCGGCCCGCCGTGATACACTGCGAGCGCCTGGCGTCGGGCCAGCGCCTCGCGAGTCGGCTCTATACCCAGTGTAACGGATAGCGCCCGCATGCCGACCATTTCAGGGACTATCGAGCGGATTGTCTTTCGCAACCAGGAGACCGGCTTCACCGTCGCCCGGCTGCTGCCCAGCGACGCGGGGCGCCTCTTCCGCAGCGAGCTGCTGACGGTGGTGGGCGCGCTGCCCGGTGTCAACGTCGGCGAGCAGGTGGATGTCACCGGCGAGTGGGAATCGCATCCGCAGCACGGGCGGCGGCTCCGCGTGGATACCTTTACCACCCACGCGCCCGTCACCGCTGAGGGCCTGCGCCGCTATCTCGGCTCCGGTGTCATCAAGGGTATCGGGCCGAAGCTGGCCGAGCGCATCGTCAACGCCTTCGGCGAGCAGACGCTGGCGGTGATCGAGCTAGAGCCAGAGCGCCTCACCAGCGTCAGCGGCATCAGCGAGCGCAAGCGCGACCTCATCATCCGTGGCTGGGAGGCGCAGCGCGAGATTCGTGAGATCATGATCTTTCTGCAAGGAGTCGGTGTCTCGCCGGGGCTGGGCGCAAAAATCTACCAGCAATATGGCAAGGAGTCGCTGGGCGTCATCCGCGAGAACCCCTACACGCTGGAGCGCGATATTCACGGCGTCGGCTTCAGGACGGCGGACACCCTCGCCGTGCGCCTGGGCCTGCCGCGCGACAGCCTGCCCCGCCTGATGACCGGGGTGAAGCATACCCTCTCGGAGGCCGCCTCAGCGGACGGCCATTGCTATCTCCCGCGCGACGAGCTGCTGACACGCGCCGC
>DASVWQ010000267.1:0-2176 GCA_036393135.1 Ktedonobacterales bacterium | reverse complement strand
CTTCCCGCAGGGATGGCTCCTGTACACCAATCTCGATAGCTGGGGTATCTCGCTGATCTTCCTGCTCGCGGGGGCATCGAGCAAGTTCGCGCTGGAGACGCAATCAGCGGGCGCCTACGTCAAGGCGCGCGTGCTGCGGCTGCTGGCGCCGATGCTATTGGTCGCCATATGCTTCACTCCGATAGACTCCTACTTCCTGCTGCTGGTCAATCCAAAGCTCATCAGCGTGAGTCCCCGGCCCATCGCCGATCCTGAGCGGCTGCGCGACTTCGGGGCGTTCATGCTGCAATACTGGGCGATTCTCTTCACGACGGGCCTGCCGATTGTGGTGCGGAATGTGCTGGCGCATCTTTGGTTTGTGCCGCGCCTGCTAGTTGTCTCGCTGGTCTGCCTGCCACTGCTGCTCGCCCTCCGCGAGCGCTGGCCTCGGTGGATGGCGCGCGTCGCGGCCTCGCGCTTGCCGCTGGAGCTGCTGGTGGTGGGCGCGGGGCTGCTCCCGGCGGCGCTCATGATGTGGCTTCAGTTGGGCTGGCTCAACCAACTCACCACTGGCTGGCCGCTGCGGGATGACTGGACGCAATTCTTCCTCGATCTGGTGATGTTTGTCTTCGGCTACCTGCTGTATTCCCACCTTCCACTGCTCGCTGTCGTCCGGCGACTGGCCTATGTCGCGCTGGGGCTGGCAGGGCTGACCTGGGCGTCGCTGCTCATCATCCGCTGGAATCGCCTCGGTCCCGCGAACCACCTCTCGGCGTCTTATGTCGTCTTTGCGCTCGCGCAGGGGTTGGCCATCTGGCTGCTGACTCTCGGCGTGCTGGGGACGGCGCTGCGCCTCCTGACGATGGCCCCCGCGTGGCAGCGGTATCTGGTCGTCGCGACCTTCCCGGTCTACGTGCTGCACCTGCCCATACTCTTTGCGGCGGCCTACTATCTGCAATCGCTCACACTGACATGGCCATTCACGTGGGCGCTCATCACGGTGGTGACGTTTGGCGGGGCCTTCGCGCTCTATGAATATGTCGTGCGGCGAACGCCCGTGACACGCCTGGCCTTTGGCCTGGAGGGTGCGCCAGCGGTGGCCGCGCCAGCGAAGACGTATGGCTGATGGCGTTTGCGCGTGTTTGCTACAATCAGGCGCAGAGCCGGAGCCAGCGGGTCAGCGCACGCGCGCTGCGCGCTCCTGCAGTGGTGTGAGAGGTGGAGCGCTTGCGCAGGCGGCCGGTCTTGCACGTACCCGCTGTGCTGCCGCTCACCCTATCGTAGATCATCGTCCCCGCGCTGATCGTCATCCGCAGGTGGCGGGCGGAGCATCCCTTCACCCGCGCGGTCAGCGCGGCCAGCGAGGAGGACACCTCGGCATGAGTGCGGACGCAATGCGGTCGCTCCACACGCGCTATGGGCCGTGGGCGGTGGTGGCAGGCGCTTCCTCCGGACTGGGCGCGGCCTACGCGACGCGGCTGGCGGAGGCGGGCTTCGCGCTGGCGCTGGTCGCCCGCCGCGCGCCGGAACTGGAGGCGCTGGCCGCCACACTGGCCGGACGCTACGGCGTGGAGACACGCGCGCTGCCGCTCGATCTCGGCCAGACCGACGCCGCCGCGATCCTCGACGCGCGGACGAGCGATCTGGATGTCGGCCTGCTGGTCTACAACGCCGCCCGCGCGCCCGTCGGAGCATTTCTCGATCTGGCGCTGGAGGAGCATCTAGCCGAGCTGGCGGTGAATACACGCACGCCGATGGAGCTAGCCTGGCGCTTCGGACGGCGATTCCGGGCGCGCGGGCGCGGTGGGCTGCTGCTGATGTCGTCGCTGGGCGCCAACCAGGGAACCGCGCTGGCGGCGAACTACGGCGCGACGAAGGCCTGGGCGCTGACCCTGACCGCGGGGCTGTTGGAGGAGTGGCGCGAGCTGGGGCTGGATGCGCTGGCTGTGCAGCCCGCCGTCATCGCGGGCGCGGGCGCGCGGGCTGGCGGTGCGACGCTGGCGCCCGACGCGGTGGCGCGGGCGGGGCTGGCGGCGCTGGGACGTGGGCCATCAGTGACGCCTGGCGCAACAGTCAAGCTGGCCTCGTTCTTCATGCGGCGGGTGATGCCCCGCAAGAGCGCTATCCGCATGATGGGCCGCGTAATGCGGCGGATGTATGGCGGCGGCGCGCAGCGCGAGTAAGCGCGACTACGGCG
>DASVWQ010000266.1:0-5082 GCA_036393135.1 Ktedonobacterales bacterium | reverse complement strand
CGCCTCGCTCAAGATGCGCTCGTTGGCGGCGCGGAAGGCGTCGTCGCTGCCGCGCGCAAACTCCATGACAACGAGGTCGCCCGCCTCGCGCGCCTCGGCGAGCAGCGAGCGGTAGAGCGCCTCCCAGTCGCCGGGGCGGTCAGTCACCGAGTCTTCGAGGAACCAGTCTTCGTGGTAGGGCAGAATGATGTGGCGGGGGATACCCAACTCGCGCGCGGCTGTGAGGGTCAGCAGGTCCGCGCCACAGGCGGCGGAGCAGACCACAGCGGTCGCGCCCATCGCCCGCAGTTGGGCGAGGATGCGCTTGTAGGTGATTTCGCGCCGGGTAAGGGGAAAGCGCGAGGGCTGCGCGCCTGGCGCGTCGATCCGGCGGCCAGCGACGACGACGATCATGCGAGAGCGCCTTTCGTGAGGGTGAGCCGCATCGGCGCCGCTGCGTGCGATGGGTGGCTACAGGGGAGTGAGCGGGGCGCGAGATCAACGCCCCGCTGCCCTGATATACGCCGCCGCCGCTAGCGACGTTGCGTCACGCTAGCGGCGGCGGTTGCTCGGGCTTGTATGTGGTGGGCGATACAGAACTCGAATCTGTGACCTCCACGATGTCAACGTGGCGCTCTAACCAACTGAGCTAATCGCCCTCGCAGCGAGAAGTCTAGCACGCTCCGCGCGGGCGTGTCAACCCGCGCGAACTCCGTTTCCTTGCGCGCCTCAGCCCACCAATCGCACAAGCTCGACATCCGCGCCCGACACCTTGATGGCTGGCTGGAGCGCCTCCTCGAAGGGAATGCGCTGAATCTGGTCGTCGGCCAGCATCACCACCGCGCCACGCTCGCCGCGCGCCACGGCCTGCGCCGCCGCCGCGCCCATGCGGGTCGCCAGCTCGCGGTCGAACGCGGTCGGAGTCCCGCCCCGCTGGATATGTCCCAGGCGCGAGAACCGCGCGTCGATGCCTTCCTCGTTGGCCCGCTTCACCAGGTCTTCGCCCGACATCGCGGCCCCCTCCGCTACCACCACGATATAGTGGCGCTTGCCCTGGCGCAGGGCCTCGTGCGCCGCGCGCAGGACGTCCTCCATACTGTCGGGGACCTCCGGCGCCACCACGCGCTCCGCGCCGACCGCTAGCGCCACCTTCACGGCGAGATAGCCGCACGCGCGCCCCATCACCTCCACCGCAAAGAGCCGCCGCGTGGAGGTTGCCGTGCATTTGATGCGGTCAATCGCCTCGACCGCCGTATTGGCCGCCGTGTCCACGCCAATCGTCACATCGGCGCGGTTGAGGTCATTATCGATGGTGGAGGCGACCCCGACGACGGGGAGATACTGGTTCACCAGCGCGGCGCCCGCCTGCGAGCCGTTGCCGCCGATCACCACCAGCGCCTCGACACCATATTTCTCCTGGAGCCGCCGCGCCGCCGCCGCGACCAGCGGGGCGTCCCACATGCGTTTCTCGCGCGCATTGCCCAGCACCGAGCCGCCCAGCGACCCGATGCCCGCGACCGAGCGCGGCGTCATCGGCGTGACATGATCGTCGAGCAGGCCAGTGAAGCCCTCCTCGATGCCCAGCGTCTCGATGCCCAGCGTACCCGCCACCCGCACTATCGCCCGAATCGCGCTATTGTCGCCCGGCGCGTCTCCGCCGCTCGTGAGTAGCGCGATCTTCTGTGGCGCCCCCATCTCTGCCGCCTCCTGTCTGGTGAAGCCGCCGGCTCGCCTACCTGGCGTCATGTGCGGGCGTGTCCACACTGGTCATAACATATCCGCGGCAAACAGCGCCAGCCTTCCCGCGCGGCAGCATGCAGCATGAACGGGGCCAGCGCGCACGCTGGCCGCTGGATTGGACGGTCAGCGCATGGCAATGTAGAGGTCGGCGGTGAGTGGCAGACGCAGGAGATGCGCGACGACAGAATCCTGAGTCGCGCGCCCGGCGAGGCGGCCCAGCCACCCCGACAGCGATGCGCTCAGGCTAGCGGGGCGCCCTATGACGAGCAGCGTCACCTGGCGCGCGGCGACTTCGCGCGCGATCGCTTCCGCGATGCGCTCGCTGACCGGGCCACGCTCCACGGTGATGTCGATGACCTCGGCCCCCAGGTCCTCCGCCAGTTGTTTGTACAGCGCCAGCGCGCTCTCCACGCCGCTCGTGGATGGCCGGTCGGCGGGACGAACGGTGAGCGCCAGAAAAGACCCCCGCAGCCCATGCGCGAGCCGGAAGCCTTCGTGCAGCAACCGCCGGGACGTGTCGCGGGCGTCGAAGGCCACCAGTACCCGCTCGACAGCCGCTGGAGCGGGGCGCAGCGCGGTGGTGTTTGTGGCGCCAACCATGATCGCTTCGAGCTGACGCTCGGTCTTTTCGCTGAGACGCCGCAGCGCCAGTTCGCGCAGCGCGGTGAGATTGCTGACCGAGAAATAGCGTTCCAGCGCCACTCGCGCGCGGTCGGGCGGATAGATATTGCCGTGGCGCATGCGGGCGCGCAGGGCCTCAGGCGAGATGTCCACCAGCTCGATCTCGTCCGCCTCGTCCACCACACGGTCAGGGAGCGTCTCACGCTGGCGAGTTCCGGTAATCGCCTCCACCAGATCGTTCACGCCCTCCAGGTGCTGCACATTGACCGTCGTGATCACCGTGATACCCGCCGCCAGCAGCTCCTCGACATCCTGGTAGCGCTTGGCGTTGCGTGAGCCGGGAATGTTAGTGTGGGCCAGCTCATCCACCAGCGCCACTGCGGGCTTACGCGCCAGCAGCGCGTCGAGGTCCATCTCCTCCAGTTCCACGCCGCGATACGCGATCCGCCTGCGTGGGATGACCTCCAGCTCGCCAATCTGCTGCTGGGTCAGCGGGCGGCCATGCGTTTCCACCCAGCCAACGACGACATCCGTGCCGCGCGACTTGCGCCGCCGCCCCTCGTTGAGCATGGTGTAGGTCTTGCCGACGCCCGCCGCCATCCCCAGGTAGATGCGCAGACGCCCGCGCGTGGGATGCGACGAATCGCCCGCGCCAGCGGTCGGCGTCAGGTCGCGCAGTTGGTAGCGGTCGAGCAGCGCGTCTGGATCAGGTCGCTGATCATCGGCAGGGCGTCGGACATCTCCCACAGTGGCGCTCACTTTCACAGAGCGGGTCAGGCGGCGCCCCGGCCCAGCGCATCGAGCGCCAGATTGAGTTCGAGCACGTTGACACGCGGCTCACCAAAGAGGCCGAGAAAGCGCCCGGTGATGTGCGCATCCACGAGCGCCCGCACGGTCGCCTGGCTCAGTCCGCGCGCTTTCGCAACCCGTGGTATCTGGTAATACGCCGCCGCGACCGAGATATCTGGGTCGAGGCCTGAGGCGGAGGCGGTCACCAGATCGGCGGGAATCGGCGTGCCAGGCGGAACGTCGGGGTTCTCCGCCTTCAGCGCCGCGATCCGCTGCTGAACCGTCTGGACCAGCGTCCGGTTGGTCGGGCCGAGGTTCGAGCCGCCCGAATTGTTCGCCTCGTAGGGCGCGGGCGTCCCTGCCAGATTCAGTGTCGCCGAGGGACGCCCGTGGAAATACCCCGGCTGTGTCCAGTACTGGCCGATCAACGCGGAGCCAATGGGCTTGCCATTGACGTAGACCAGCGAGCCGTTGGCCTGCGACGGGAAGAGCGCCTGCGCCACGCCCGTCACCGCCAGCGGATAGAGGATGCCCACGATGAGGGTCAGCAGCAGTGTCAGCAGAATCGCGGGGCGAAACTGCCGCAGCAGCGCCCGCCGTCCGTGCTCCACTGGCGTGACCGTTTCCGCAGATTCCTGTGACTCCTCAGCCAATCGAGGCGAAGATATGGTTAACCGAGACATAGCTGTGTTACCGCCTTCCAGTCGGCTCAGGCCGTCAGATGCAAAAGAACCAGCAACAAGTCAATCAGCTTGATGCCGATGAACGGCAGGATGACGCCGCCGACGCCATAGAGCAGCAGATTGCGACGCAGCAGTGTGGCCGCTCCTAGCGGGCGGTAGGTGACGCCACGCAGCGCCAGCGGGATCAGCGCGATGATGATGAGCGCGTTGAAGATCACCGCCGAGAGTACCGCGCTGTGCGGCGTGGCCAGTCGCATGACGTTGAGCGCCTGGAGTTGCGGGTAGGTCGCCACGAAGACCGCCGGGATGATGGCGAAGTACTTCGCGACATCATTGGCGATGCTGAAGGTCGTCAGCGCGCCGCGCGTCATGAGCAGTTGCTTGCCAACCTCGACAATCTCGATCAGCTTGGTGGGATTGGAGTCGAGGTCTACCATGTTGCCCGCCTCCTTGGCGGCCTGGGTCCCCGTATTCATCGCCACGCCCACATCAGCCTGCGCCAGCGCGGGGGCGTCGTTCGTGCCGTCGCCCGTCATGGCGACCAGCCGCCCGCCGCTCTGCTGCTCGCGGATCAGCTTGAGCTTGGTTTCGGGCGTCGCCTGCGCCAGGAAATCATCCACCCCGGCTTCGGTGGCAATAGCGGCGGCGGTCAGCGGATTATCGCCAGTAATCATCACCGTGCGAATGCCCATGCGCCGCATCTGGTCGAACCGCTCGCGCATGCCGCTCTTGACGATATCCTTCAGCGCGATCACGCCCAGCATGCGTGGCGGCCGCCCGCCCACGGACTCCGCGACGACCAGCGGCGTGCCGCCTGCCCGCGCGATGCGCTCGACGATGGGGAGCAGATCGGTGGGGACCGCGCCGACGCCCTGGCTGACCCACGCCTTCACCGCGTCGCCCGCCCCCTTGCGAATCTGGCGCGCAGGCAGGCCGCCAGCGCTGGCGGCGAGGTCCACGCCGCTCATGCGGGTCGACGCGCTGAAGGGAATGAACGCCACGCCATCGCTCGGCTCCTCAGCCACCTTGCCGCCTGTCGCGCAGCGCTGGCGCCCCAGCAGGACGATTGAGCGGCCTTCGGGCGTCTCGTCGGGCAGCGAGGAGAGCAGCGCGGCCTCCGCCAGCTCGCGCTCCGTGACGCCAGCGACGGGCAGGAACTCGGTCGCCATGCGATTGCCCAGCGTGATGGTGCCGGTCTTGTCGAGCAGCAGCACATCCACATCGCCCGCCGCCTCCACCGCGCGCCCGCTCATCGCCAGCACGTTGCGCT
>DASVWQ010000265.1:0-2577 GCA_036393135.1 Ktedonobacterales bacterium | reverse complement strand
AGAGACACGACGGAGGAGAACACGTCCGGTGAAAACGATCACGCTGCCAGTTTACGGGCTCAACGACGCCACCTGTGGCCAGATCATCGAGCGGCGTCTGGGCGCGCTGGCGGGCGTGGAGCGCGCCGACGCGAGCTATGTGACACAGACTGTCACCATCGCTTTCGATGAGAGCCAGATCAGCGAGGAGGCGCTGCGCGAGCGGGTTGCGGACTGCGGGTTCGCCTGCGGTGAGCCACTGCGGGCCGAGCATATGCTGCACGCCTCCGCCCGCCAGCAGCGCGCCGCCAACCCTACACCAGCCGCTCACGCCATCCACGAAATGGCGCCCCACGAGACAACCGTCCACGAGGTGGCCACCCACGTCGGTCACGAGGCGATGGCGCATGAGGGCCACACCATGTCGCACGCCACGCATATCGACGCCGAGGTGGCCACGCCCAGCGAGACGCCCGCCGCTCATGAGATGGCCGCTCATGAGATGGCCGCTCATGAGATGGCCGCTCATGAGATGGCCGCTCATGAGATGGCCGCTCACGAGATGGCCGCTCACGAGATGGCCGCTCACGAGATGGCCACCACCACTCCAACCACGCACGACATGGCGGGGCATGGTGGCATGGCCCACGACATGAGCGATCCGGCGATGGCCGCCGCGATGGAGGCCGACATTCGCACGCGCTTCTTCGTGGCGCTGGCGCTCACCATCCCGATCATCCTGTATTCTTCGCTCGGCGTGACGGCGCTGCGCGTCCACCTGCCTCCGCTGTTGGGTCTCAGCGCCAATACGACGCTGCTCATCCTGACGACGCCAGTAGTCTGGTGGTGCGGCTGGATGTTCCATGCGGGGGCCTGGCGGGCGCTGCGTCATCGCACACTCGACATGAACGTGCTGGTCAGCCTCGGCGTGCTGGTAGCCTACCTCTTCAGCGTCTTCGCTACATTCTTCGCGCCGCAGGTCGAGACGAGTTTCGACGCGGCGGCGATGCTCGTGACGTTCGTACTCTTCGGTCACTGGATGGAGATGCGCAGCCGACGCGGCTCCTCCGACGCGCTAAATGCCTTGCTGCGCCTCGCGCCCGCCCAGGCCAACATCCTCGACGCGAATGGCGAGGTCCGCGTCGCGCCGGTGGAGGAGGTGCGCGTCGGCGACCTGCTGCTGCTGCGTCCGGGCGAGAAGGTTCCGGTGGATGGCGAGGTGGTCGAGGGCGAAAGCGCGATTGACGAGAGCATGGTGACAGGCGAGAGCCTGCCCGTGACCAAGCGCGCGGGTGATGAGGTGATCGGCGGGACCGTGAACGGCCTTGGCTCGCTGCGCCTGCGCGCGACGCGTGTGGGCGCGGAGACCGCGCTGGCCCAAATCGTGCGCCTGGTGCAGGTGGCGCAGAACTCGAAGGCCCCCGCCCAGCGTCTGGCCGACCGTGCGGCGCAATATCTGGTGCTGGCGGCGGTCGGCGCGGGGCTACTGACCTTTCTCGTCTGGTTCTTCATCATCCACGAGACGGCGCTCTTCGCGCTGACCCTGGCCGTGACCGCCGTGGTGATCGCCTGCCCCGACGCGCTGGGCCTCGCCACGCCAACCGCCGTGGCGGTCGCGACTGGCCTGGGCGCGCGTCACGGCATGCTCATCAAGAATGCCACCGCGCTGGAGCAGGCCTCGCGCATCCAGGCGATTATCTTCGACAAGACCGGCACGCTGACCGAGGGCAAGCCCGCCGTCACCGACGCCGCCGTCCTGCCCGCTGGCGAGGCCGCCGGACTGGACGCGGCGGGCTTGCTGCGCATCGCGGCGGCGGCGGAGGCCGATTCCGAGCATCCCCTGGCGCGCACGATTGTCGAAGAGGCGGCGCGGCGTGGGCTGGAGCCGCTGTCTACGCGCGCGTTCCGGGCCATTCCCGGCGGCGGGGTCGAGGCGATGGTCGATGAGCGACTCACGCTGGTCGGCTCTCCGCGTCTGCTCGGCCAGAGTGGCGTCGCGCTGGGCGAGGCGGACCGTGCGCGGCTGGAGGCAACGCAGGCGGAGGGCAAGACGGCGGTGGCTGTCGCGCGAGATGGCCAGGTGATCGGGATCGTGGCGGTCGCGGACCAGCCCCGCCCCAGCGCGCGGCTGACCATCGAGCGGCTACGGGCGCTGGGCATCCAGGTCGCCATACTGACGGGCGACAACCGCCATACCGCCGAAGCGGTGGGCCGGGCGCTGGGCATCCCCGACGAGCGCATCTTCGCCGAGGCGCTGCCCGCCGACAAGGCCCGCTATGTGAAGCAATTACAGGCGGAAGGGCTGTTCACGGCGATGGTAGGCGATGGCGTGAACGACGCGCCCGCGCTGGCGCAGGCCGACCTGGGCATCGCGATTGGCGCGGGCACAGGCGTCGCCATCGAGACCGCCGAGATTGTGCTGATGCGCAGCGACCCCCTGGACGTGCTGGCCGCCATCGAGCTGTCGCGGGCGACCGTCCGCAAGATGAAACAGAACCTGTTCTGGGCGGCGATCTACAACGTGATCGCCATTCCCATCGCGGCGGGCATCCTCTATCCCATCGGCGTGCTGCTCAACCCGGCGATCGGCGCGCTCGC
>DASVWQ010000264.1:0-4699 GCA_036393135.1 Ktedonobacterales bacterium | reverse complement strand
GAAGCGCTCGCCGGTGGCGATGGTCTGCCGCCGCTGATAGTCGTCTGGCGTGCGGGCGAGATTGGGGCGCGTCACCTCGATGTAGTAGCCGAAGACCTTGTTATAGCCGACCTTCAGCGAGCGGATGCCCGTGCGTTCGCGTTCGACGCCTTCCAACGCGGCGATCCAGCGGCGCGTCGCGCTGGCCGCCTCCACGATCTCATCCAGCTCAGCGGAGTAGCCCGGACGCAGGCGGCGCCCCGTCGCTTCCGTGGGGTCCGCGACCGCCCTCAGGATCAGCTCGCGCACGTCGTCGCAGGGGTCCAGCGCGGCCCGCGCCTCGTCCAGGTCAGCCGCCGCGCAGTCCGCCAGCGCCGCGATGACATCCGGCGTGCGCGCCAGCCCGCTGGCCAGCGCGACCAACTCGCGTGGGACGGCGGCGCCCTGCGTCACCCGCGCCGCCTGTCGCTCCAGATCACCCAGGCCATCCAGCAGCGCGCCGAGACGCTGGCGCAAGCTGATCCGCTCCACCAGTTCCGCCACCACGCCGAGCCGCGCCTCCAGCGTGGCGCGGTCGCGCAGGGGATGCAACAGCGTGCGCCGCAGCAGTCGCGCGCCCATCGGCGTGCGAGTCGCGTCGAGGACGCCAAGCAGCGTCGCGCCCGTCTGGCCCGCGCCCACCGCCTCCGTCCGCGCGGGCGTCACCACCTCCAGCGCCCGCCACACACGGCTATCCAGCTCGACGTAGCCGCGCGTGTCATACGTGCGCAGGTCGGAGAGCAGCGCGAGCAGCGACGGATTGACGCGCTCGACGTAGTGGAGGATGGCCCCTGCCGCCGCCGTCGCCAGCGGCGCCCGCTCGCAGCCATACGCCGCCAGCGTGGCGACGCCGAAGTGGCGGCAGAGACGAATCCGCGCGCTCTCTGGGTCAAAGGCGTCTTGCGGACAGGAGCTGAGGCTGAACGGCGCCAGCCAACCGGATTCCGGCTCCTCGCTCTCGGCGTCGCTGGCCAACCCGCCGCTGACGAGGATTTCCGCTGGGCTGAGTCGCGCCAACTCAGCGTGCAGCGCATGGGGCAGGTCGTCGGCGTCCCACTGCGCGCAGGCGAAGGCTCCAACGCTGACATCCGCCCAGGCCAGGCCCACTGCGCGCGGCAGCCCTGTCGCGTGGTCGCGCCGCCCGAAGGCGACGGCGGCGAGATACGTCTCGCGGGCGGGCGCCAGCATCCCCGGCTCGACCAGCGTGCCGGGCGTCAGCACGCGCGTCACCTCGCGGCGCACCAGGCCGCGCCCCGGCGGGCTGACCTGATCGCAGATCGCCACGCGATAGCCGCGCGCCACCAGCCGCGTGGCATAGGTCTCGATGGCGTGCGTCGGCACACCGGCCAGCGGAACCGCCTCGCCCGGCCCGAAGCTGCGCGCGGTCAGCGTCAGCCGCAACTCGCGGGCGACGGTCTCAGCGTCGGCGTCGAAGAACTCGTAGAAGTCGCCGATGTTATAGGCCAGCAGCGCGTCCGGATAGCGCGCCTTGATGTCGAGATACTGGCGGCGGGCGGGAGTTGGCATGGCAAATCCGACGCTCCCGGAATGTGGTGGAGACGTGGAGCCATTGTACCACGGCGGCGGCGGGCAAACGCCCATTCAGCTCAGCGCTGGTACCGGCGAACGTCGCGTCAGCCGAGCCAGCCGCGCGAACGCGAGGATCGCCAGCGCCGCAAAGAAGACGACCTGCGCGCCGTGTATCCAGAGCCAGGCGGTCGCGTCCAATTGTCCGACGAGGCTGCGGATCATGTCGCCGGGCCACACCAGCGTGAAGAATACCAGCAGCCCTGCGAAATGGATCAGCATGCCGGGCAGAATAGACTGCGTGAAGTACGCGGTCGCGCCCAGCATGACATCCACTGCGGCGTAGAACACCAGCGTTGGCCATACAAAGCCCTGCGTCAACGCATGCTCCGGCGCCATTACCAGCGTCGTGAGCGCAATCGCCGCCAGCCCGCCGACCTGAGCTTCCAGCGCACCTTGAAAATAGCCTCTGAACACCGCCTCTTCGACGATGGCGTTGACCAGTGAGGCCATGACGAGCGCCAACGCCACCGTGAGTAGCGGATAGTGTGAATAGTCTGGCAGCGTCCGCGCAGGCAACCCCGCCACCTGGAACAGTACGATCCAGAGGCCCGCCAGCGCCACAATAGCCAGCAGGCCAGCCATCAGCGCCCAGGCCAGCGCGGCGCCGGAGATTCGCCGGGCGCGCAGTGCGCGTCGCCGGACCTCCGAAGTCGCGCGCGGCGGCCAGGCGCCGCCGAGATAGCGCCAGAGCGCCCAGAGGAGTGCGCCCATCACCACGACCGCCCAGGGAATCGCCGGGCTGGTCGCGAGGTTGAGCGCGAGCAGGCCTGTCCAGACGCCCCCGGCCAGCGCCGTCAGCGCGAAGGCCAGCGCCCATAGTCCGAAGTCCATCAGGATGCGACGAGCGAGAGGAGTCATCGTCCCTGCCTTCCTGCCGCGCCGCTGCCCACCCCAGCGCCGCGATTGGTGGTGACAAACACGCTCAACACTTTTGAGCAACTACGGCGCGGGTTACGCCGTGTGGCGATACGCGCTCGCGGTCATTGGCAAAGGGCGCTGGAGCATTCAGCCGCGCGCGATACCTTGCGGTCGCGCGAACAGGTATGATATACTCCCCGCGTAAGGGCGAGCGCTCGACAAAGGCCCAGCGCCAGCGGCGGCACGCTCCTTCACAGCACGCGACAATTTGGGTCAACTTCGGGGTGTAGCGCAGGTGGCTAGCGCGCAGCGTTCGGGACGCTGAGGTCGGAGGTTCAAGTCCTCTCACCCCGACCAGGATCGTCAGGCTCTGAATCCCTCACCAGGGTTCACGCCCGGCGAGTCTCGTCTGAGGAGCACGCCATGCTGGCGATGGACAGGCGTATTACGGAAGCGACGGTGTCGCATTCGCACGCCTCCATTCAGCGGGGCGTGCTCTTTTACGTGTATTCATCTCTCGGTGAGCCAGCCGCGCGCATGCGGCGCGGGTATCTGGAATCGGTCAGCGATCGGCATCATAGACGGCGGAGATAACGACGCTCACAGCGCCTGACTGGCCTGCGACTGTCTCTCTCCTCCGCCCACGACGGTACGGCGACGTGGCGTAGATAGAAGGGGGTCGCCAATGCCAGTATTAGTGCTCAATGCGTCTCTCCAGCCGCTCTCGGTCATCCCGGAGCGTCGGCTCGTCGTGCTGCTCTCCAAGCAGAAGGTCGCCTTCGTGGATGACAACATCCGCCGGGTGATCGAGGAGGGCATCGACGACCGCCGCCTCCACACCGATGAGCCGGTCATCGTGCAGTTGCTGGCGAATGTGCGCATCCCCCGCATGGCCTTGCGCCCGACCCGCGCCAACATCATGCTGCGCGATGAGGAGATGTGCCAGTACTGCGGCAAGCACTTCCGCGAGCTGACCCTCGATCACGTCATCCCGCGCTCGCGTGGTGGCCAGAGCAGCTGGGAGAATCTCGTCGCCTGCTGCCGCTCGTGCAACGGGCGCAAGGGCAACCACCTGCCGCACGAGGTCGGCATGAAGCTGCTCCGGCAGCCGCGCCCGTTGCACAATGAGTACGCTGGATTCTTCCTGCTGCGCTACCCACGCCTGCGCGAGGCGTATGAGCAGTTTCTCGTCTCGGCCCAGGCGCCTGCCGCCTCCGCCTGAGCGAGCGACCATCAACCGCATCCATCATCCAGCCCCTCCTGACGCCCACGCGCGCCGGGAGGGGTTTCTACTTTCTGTACGTCGCGTGTCCGATTCAGCGCGCCACAGGCGACGCATTGCCGCTATAATGGGCAGGCAATCTTTCGCTAGCAGAGGGAGCCTCTTCCATGCGCTATCTGCGCACGCATCTGACCCTGCGTTATGGCCTCATCGCCGCCATCGTCAATGCGACGCTGCTGGGAGTGGATCAGGCGGCGCACGCGCTCGGCCCGACGATCATCCAGACGCCACAGGGGCGGCGCGCGCTGACCGTCGCCTTCTTCAGTTTTGTCGCGCTCGTCACGCTGGTGGTGGGCTATCTCACCGCGCGCGGCACGGGGCGAGTGAGGGCCGCGCTGAGCGCAGGCGCGATGGCTGTCGGGCTGCCGCTTGGCGTCGTTTCCAGCATACGCACAGTCGCCACACAGAGCAATCAGCTCGAAACTGACATCTTCGCCATCGTTCTCCTCGCTGGCGCTGGCACGCTGGCCGGAGCCATTGTCGCGCTGCTCGGCGGCCTCGTCGGCTGGGCGCGCTATCGCCAGGCCCACCGCGAGGAGGTCGCTGCGCCAGCCGCCCAGCGCGCCACCGCTCGCGCCGCCGCCCGACAGAGGCGAAAACGCGAACGGCTGGGCCTCTTCGGATGGCTGATGGTTGCAGCAATCGTTGCGGTTACGATGGCGCCGATGGGCCTCACTTATCTGGCGCAGAGTTATCTCGACAAGTGGCAAGGGCTTGCGGCGTCGGGCGCCGCGCTGCTTGTTGGCTATGGCTTGCTCAAACTCGCCGACCGCGCCCGCTGGCAGGGTTATCTCTACGACTTTGTGGGCCTTACCCTCATCGCAAGTGGGCTGATCGTGGGGATTGGCGAGATCACTGGCTATGCGATCTCGCTGATTGCCGGGATAGGGCCGATGGCCTACATCTGGCGTGCGATGAACCGCTCGCTCGGCGTGCGCAAACCTGCTGCGA
>DASVWQ010000263.1:0-3739 GCA_036393135.1 Ktedonobacterales bacterium | reverse complement strand
ACGAGCGCGATCATGAAGGCCTGGTCGCCAAGTTGCGAAACGCTCTGTCCAAGCCAGACAAGCGTGAACCTGCCATTGCGCAGCGGGGAGAGCAATCGCGCGAGCCGTCGCATAGTGGGTCCCTTCCAGGCATGAAGCGCGTTCCGGTGGCTGCGCGCTGCGCTAGTACCATCACGAGGCAATACTACTATAGTATGATTATAACGTCAACATGTATAGTGACGACGCCATAGAGATGGATACGCCTGCTATACTAAAAGGTGGCGCGCGTGACAGCGTGAGACACGTCGCTCGGTGGTCGCATAGTGTAGGAGGTTATGTGATGGCGACAGTGGCGGAGCTGCTGCGGCAGTATATCGTGGCGATGAGCGACCCCACACGCGGCGCGATCCTGATGGAGTTGGGACAAGTCGGAGAGCTGACCCCGACACAGATCGCACGGCGGCTTGGCCTGACCGCCAACAACATCTACCACCACATGCGGGTGCTGCGCGAACTGGGCGTGGTGGATCCCCCACGCGCCGTTCCGCGCGAGACTTATGTTGAGAAGTATTACCGTATCAATCCTGAGCTTGCCGCAGCGGTCAATAGCGACCCCGACTGGGTGGACAAGACCCAGGCCGATATGTCCCCCGCCGTCCACAAGGCGCTCTTCTGCGGGATGTATATGACGATGGCGCAACTGCTCATGCGCGCGGTCCGTCGCTACCAGGCTATGGATGACGACACATTCGAGCGGCGATTCTACGCGACGCAGGATATCATGGCCTCCGTCAATACGATGGACCATGCGAAGTTACAGCGACGGCTGACCGCTTTGCGCGCGATGCTCGCAGATGAGTGGCGCGCCGACGCCGATGTGCGCGCAGCGACAGAAACTGACAAAAAGGCGGAGCAGACACTCGCCACGCGCGCGGAGAACAACCTCGTCCTGATGGCCTCCCTGCCACTGATATGGGAAGACGACGAGCCAGGCGCCGCGCAGGAATAGCGGCGCCTCAGGCCAGGTGGTCCACGATACGGAAGCCCTGGCCGCGCGCGAAGGAGAGCGACTTCAGCGCGAACGTCTCGATAGCGGGCGCCCGCTTGCCAATCAGCGGGGCCAGCGGCAGATCGAGCGCGCCAGCATAGCGCTCCTCCACGCCGCCGAAGCCGCTCTTGAAGGTGTAGACCGAGTAGAGTGGGTTCTCCTCGGTCGGCGCGTAGGGGATGCCCCACATGTCGTAGCGCGTGGCCCCCCGCGACTTTGCCCAGAGCATCGCGCGGTACTGCCCCAACTCGGAGGGCTTGACCGAGCGGTCGCCGCCGGAGCCGCCGTAGAGATAGTAGGCCGCGGAGCCGAAAACCACGATCAGCGCGCCATAGACTACTGAGCCATCATAGCGCGCCAGCAGGATGCGCGCATCCTCGCCAAAAACCTCCATGAGCTGCGTGAAGTAGCTCAGGTCGCGCTCGACGAAGCCCTTGCGCTCGGCGGTCGCGCTCAGCAGCTCCCAGAATGGCCGCGCATCCTCCACGCCGCCCGCGCTCACCTCGACGCCCTTCTTCAGCGCATGGCGAGCGTTATAGCGCACCCGCGAGTTGAACGCCGCCAGAATCTGATCGTCAGCCGGCGTAAGATCGACCACGATGGTCGCGCGAGGCTGCACCTGGCGCGGCGCCGCGCGAAACCCCAGCGTCGCCAGCGGGCCAGGCGCCGCGATCGGCGGATCAGCCCGCAGGAATGGCGCGCCAGCGGGACGTTGGCGCCGCAGCCACGCCACCAGCGCGCCCAGGCCAGCGGCGCCTGCCGCGTCGTCGCGCCACCACGGGCCGCGCGGAGCATAGAGCGAGGGGACGCCCATCACACGGCGCGAGAGCGCTTGCACGCCCGCGACTGGCTCATCGCCGTCCAGCGCCACGACTCGCAGCGGCTCCCAGCCGCCCTGACGCTTGAACTCGCCCCACTCCCAGCTCTGCAGGAGGTCGGCGCGTGGCACGCTCTTGACCGCCGCGTTCCAGACCCCGCGTTCCCGTACTACGACTACTCGCGCCGCCATCGCCGCCTGCTCTCCCTGTATCCCGCCAGTTCGCGCCGGTCGGGCTATCATGCGCTCATACCACTCGCCGCAGTGTACAACACCGCGCGCGGCCCGATGATAACCCGCATGACGCATACTGCCTACCCACGCGTCCGTCTGGAAGCCGTTGACGCCTCCGAACACTTGTGCTACCGTCAACTGCGCCAGACCCGCGCGAGCAAGCGCGGATGAAAGAATGGACACGCGCCCGTGAAGCCGCCACGCGAGGAGCCAGCCACCGCGCCCACGCCGCGCCACGCCGCTGATAGCGCCGCACAGGGCGACTCCGGCGCGAGCGCGCTGCTGCGCCGCGCCCGCGATGTGTTGCTGGCCGCTGGCGAGCCGCTCGACCCCGCGACGCTGGCCGCGCAGGTCTTCGCTGCCGCCAGCGGGCCATTAGCGGCGAAGGGTGGGCCGTGGGCTGCGATGCTCGACCGCCTGCTGACACCCTCGCCACTTTTCGCGCGCGATGATAGTGGCGCCTGGCGGCTGGCCGCCTGGGACCTCGCGCGGCGCGGGCTGCTCGACGTAGAGTTCGTGGCGGTGGACGTGGAGACCACCGGACTCGCCCCCGGCCGCCATCGCCTGATCGAGGTCGGCGCCGTCGTCATCTCTGGCGGCATCCCCGGCGCCAGCTTCCGCCGCCTGGTCAATCCTGACCGCCGCATCCCGCAGTTCATCACGAAGTTCACCGGCATCACCGATAGCATGGTCGCGCGGGCGGCCCACGCCGGCGCCGTCCTGCCAAAGCTGCGCGACTTCGTTGGCGGGCGCCCCATCGTCGGCCACAATATCGGCTTCGACCTCAGCTTCCTCAACTTCGAGGCCAACAACAGCGGGATGGGAACGATGTTCCCTGATGAGGGTATCGACACCATCCACCTCGCCCGCCGCTATGTCACCGGACTGCGCCGCGCTGGACTCGACCGCGTGGCGATGGCGCTACACGTGCCGATCCAGGCGCGCCACCGCGCCCTGCCCGACGCTCTGCTCACTGCGCAGGTTTTCGCGCTGCTGCTGGCCCGCGCCCGCGAGGAGGGTTGCGAGACGCTCGAAGACCTTATCCGCTCCGTCGAACGCCGCGCCCCACGCCCGATTCAGGCCGACCCGCGCCCGAATGGCCGGATGTACCTCAATCCCGCCTGGCTCAAGGAGTTCCCGACAACGCCTGGCGTCTACCTCATGCGCGACGCCAGCGGCGAGGTGATCTATGTCGGCAAGGCCAAGCGTCTGCGCGACCGTCTGGCCTCCTACTACAGCCAGCCGCTCGGCTACACGCGCAAGATGGACGGCCTGCTGCAAAGTGTCGCCGACATCGAGACGCGCGAGTTAGGCTCCGAGCTGGAGGCGCTGCTGGTCGAGTCGCAGCTCATCAAGTCGCTCCAGCCGCGCTACAACGTCCAGCTCAAGAACCACGAGCGCTACCCCTTCATCAAGGTGGACCTGCATAGCGTCTGGCCGCGCTTCTACGCCACCCGCGAGATCAGCGCCGATGGCGCGCGGTACTTCGGCCCCTTCCGCAGCGGACGCATCGTGCAGGTGACGCTGGAGCTGATCCACAAAGTGCTGCCCCTGCGCACCTGCACCCGCAATCTGCCACCCGACGCGCCCGCCAGCGAACCATGCCTGCGCTACCACGTCAAGCGCTGCCCGGGGCCATGCCGGGGCGAGATGTCCGA
>DASVWQ010000262.1:0-8275 GCA_036393135.1 Ktedonobacterales bacterium | reverse complement strand
GCTCGCCGCAGAGGGCGCGCGGCTGGCCTTCACCTATCAGGAGCGCATGGAGCACAACGTGCGCAAGCTCACCGCCGACATCGAAGGCGCGCTGGTCATCCCCTGCGACGTACAGAGTGACAGCGACCTCGACGCCGCCTTCGAGCAGGTCGGCAAGGAGTTCGGCGGGCTGGACATCCTCGTCCACTGCGTCGCCTTCGCCCCCACCGACGACCTGAAGGGCCGCGTCTCGCGGGTCTCGCGTGCGGGCTTCCTCACCGCGCTCGACGTGAGCGCCTACTCGCTGATGGCGATGGCCGGGCGCGCCGAGCCGCTGATGGAGGCGCGCGGCGGCGGCAGCGTCCTCGCGCTAACCTACCTTGGTAGCGAACGGGTCGTGCCGGGCTACAATCTGATGGGCGTGGCCAAGGCCGCGCTGGAGTCCGCCATCCGCTACCTCGCCTGGGACCTCGGCCCGCACAACATCCGCGTCAATGGCATCTCGGCGGGGCCGCTGCGCACGCTCTCAGCGCGCGGTGTCGGCAACATCAATGACATGTTCGGCCTCGTCGATCAGGTCGCGCCGTTGCGCCGCAACATCGAGCAAAGCGATGTCGGTGATGTCGCGCTCTATCTCTGCTCGCCCGCGTCGAAATCGCTCACCGGCGACATTCTGTATGTAGACAACGGCTTCCACGTCATGGGCCTCGGCACGATGTAGCCTTGTGGTGGGCGTCCACGGTCGGGCCTCGTCGTCCACCGGGGCGCCCGCCGCGTGACGCCACCCGCGCGCCCGCGCATCGCTCCCAGAGGACACCCCATGACGACATCCACCGCGCCGCAGCCCCCCTCGCCCAATCCCAGCCGCCGCACCCGCTATCTGATCGTCGGCGCGCTGGTCGTCATCACCGTCGGGCTGCTGCTCAAGGGGCTACTCACGCCCGCCACCCAACCGACCTACAAGCCCGGCGCGACCCCTTTGCCCACCTCGCCCACCGTCGGCCATCTCGCGCCCGACATCACCCTGCGCGACCTCTCCAACAACCCCGTCAAGCTCTCCTCGCTGCGGGGCAAGGTCGTCGCGCTCAACTTCTGGTACGCCGCGTGTGTGCCATGCCGGGCCGAGATGCCCGCGCTGGAGCGCGCCTACGAAAAGTACCAGGCGCAAGGCTTCGTCGTCCTGGGAGTGGACACGGTAGACGACCCCGCGACGCTGGATACATTCATCCACGACGTCGGCATCACCTACCCCGTCGTGCGCGATGTCGATCTGCGCGCGGCCACCATCTACCGTATCGTCGATACCCCATCCACCATCATCATCGACCGCAACGGCGTGATTAGCTATCGGGTCGCGGGAGCGATGCAATCCTCGATGTTCACCACCTACATCCCCGCGCTGCTCGCCCAGAAGACGACGTGAGCCGCATCAGCTTCGTGGTCGGGCGCGCTTCGGCGCGGTGGCAGCCTCTGGCAGCGCAAGGTTTTCCCCTGGCAGCGAGGGAAAGAAGACGCTTGGATGCGCCTTATGCTCCTTGAGGTAATACTCCGCCAGTCGCTCCACCAGGCGCGTGGGGTCATCATCGTACAGCACGACAGCCCCCGTGTCCTTGCCGCACATCTGTATCAGCTCAGCCACCCGGTCCGCGATGCCGCCAGTGCCGGTTAACACGCCGATGAGCCGTCCCTCGTCGAAGGCGATGGCGAACTCACCCAGCGTGCCGGAGCGCCCGCCCGCGATCACCACCATGTCCGAGGAGTGAATGTTCAGCACTTCGCGCCCCATCAGACCAGACCCCGTGTAGATCAGCACATCGTAGGCGTCGGTCGGTGAGCCGTACTTATGCACATGCTCATCCAGCGACAGGCCCGGTGAGATACCGATACTCAGCCCGCCAGCCGATTGCGCCCCTCGCGCCGCCGCGTAGGGAAGGCCGGGACAGGCGCCCGTGATGAGGATATGACCGCGCTCGCCAATCGCGCGACCAAGCTCGGTCATTTTCCGCAGCGACTCTTTACTTTGCCTGCCGCTCGCCGACCCCATGACACCAAATGTCAGGCGCGCCGTGGTTTGCATGCCCTCTTCTCCCTCGCTCACACCATGTATTACGACGCTCATCGATGATTCTACCAGCGACAGGGCCGCGAGCGCGTCTCACGCGCACAACACTACGCAATGGGCGCCGAGTGGCGAGTCAAGGGATGGCGTACAATTGCCTGAGCCGACGACGGTCGGACCTCAGCAGGATCCGCGCATACACATATCGGTAGTCATTGCGCACAATGTGGTGAAGGTCAAAGAGGCAGGATCATCATGGGGACGCCCGTAATTGGATCGCTCTTATATGCATGGGGAGCCATCGTCTATTCTCCATCCACGCGCCGCTACGCCTGGTCGTACAAATATCCCAACCAGGCGGATGCCGAGGCGGCCGCTCGAAGCGGTTTACCCGAGCGTGACACCTTTGTCGCGGTAGTGGCCTACAACGGCTACATAGCCCTCGCCCTTGCGGATGGCGGGCAGTGGGGCGCCGCATGGGATGCCAACGCCAATAAGGCCATACAGCGGGCGCTCGCTGCCTGTCCTGGAGGAAACCGTTCCCTCGCGATTGCGCTGCACACGCATCGAGGACCGTGATCCTGAAACAACATGGTCATCCGAATGTGGGATGCGCTGGCGCTCGCTTTGCATTCAGACATGGCGAAGTCGGCGCGGTCTAGTGTATCCTACTGGTTGGCAGGGAGTAGCTTCCTGCCAACCTCTCGCTATGTAGGGCGTTCGTGTTTTACCGGCTTCCAAGCCGTGCAAGATGGGTTGCTTATGTCTGGACATTCAAAGTGGGCGCAGATCCGACGGCAGAAAGGCGTCAACGATTCCAGGCGCGGCGCGCTGTTTACCCGCCTGGGCCGTGAGATTGTCGTCGCGGTGCGTGAGGGTGGCAGTGGCGACCCCGACGCGAACTTCCGCCTGCGCATGGCCATCCAGCGCGCCCGCGACGCCAACATGCCGATGGACAACATTGACCGCACCATCAAGCGCGCTGTGGGTGGCGCGGACGGCGCGCAGTTCGACGAGGTGGTGTACGAGGGCTACGCTCCCGGCGGCGCCGCCATCATGGTGCAGGCGATGACCGACAACCGCAACCGCACGGTGGCCGAGATTCGCAGCACCTTTGGCAAGAATGGCGGCAACCTCGGCGAGTCGGGCTGTGTAGACTGGATCTTCGAGCAGAAGGCCGTCTTTGAGGTAGCGCTGGACGGCCACGATGTCGATGAGTTGACCCTCGACGTGATCGACGCGGGCGCCGAGGATGTGGAAGAGGTCGCCGACGGCGACGAGACACTGATCCTCTACGCCGACCCTGCGCAGTTCAACCAGATGCGCGAGGCGCTGGAGGCCAAGAAGCTCAAGCTGATGCGCGCGGAGACGCAACTGGTTCCCAAGACCAAAATCGACCTGCCAGAGAAAGAGTCACTCCAGACACTCCGGCTGATCGACAAGCTGGAGGACCTGGACGACGTGCAGAACGTCTACACCAACGCGCAGATCGCCGACGAGTTCGCCGAGAAGTACGCCGGCTAGCGCGCCGGTCGGGCAGAGGAGGACGGGATGGGCAGCGAGCCGCGTCGCGCCATCGGCATCGATCCGGGGACGGCGCGTCTGGGCTATGCGGTGGTCGAGTCGCGTGGCGGCGTGCTGACGCTGCTGGTGTGCGGCTGCGTGACCACTCCGCCCTCCATGCGCATGCCCGACCGGCTGAAGCGCATCTACGAGGAGGCCACCGCCATTGTGGCGGCGCACGAGCCACGCGAAATGGCCGTCGAAGAGTTGTTCTTCTCCAAGAACGTCACCACCGCCGTCGCGGTGGGCCAGGCGCGCGGTGTGGCGCTGCTGGTGGCAGCGCAGCGCGGCATCCCCGTCAGCGAGTACAAGCCGATGCAGGTCAAGCAGGCGGTGCATGGCTATGGACTGGCGACCAAGGCTCAGGTCGGCGAGATGGTGCGCGTGCTGCTGCGCCTGGCGACCGTCCCCACACCCGACGACGCCGCCGACGCCGCCGCCATCGCCATCTGCCACCTCAACATGCTCACCCCCGATCGCCTGCTGCCCCGCTAGCCCCCAACTGCACACGCACGGAGGTACCTCTTGATCGTCGCGGTTCGCGGAATCCTGGAGGGGAAGACGCTCGACAGCGCCTACATCCTCGTTGGCGGCGTCACACTGCGCGTCTACGCGCCACTCAGCGCCCTCACCAGCCTCAATGTCGGCGAGGAGGTCGCGCTCCATACCACCTTCATCGTGCGGGAGGACGCGCTCACGCTTTACGGCTTCTCCTTAGCGGACGACCGCGACCTCTTCGAGCAAATGCTGCTGGTTACAGGCGTGGGGCCAAAGGCCGGGCTGGCGCTGCTCTCCAGCCTCTCTGGCGCGGCCTTCCGTGAGGCCGTGCTACGCGAGGATGTCCTGCGCCTGACGCTGGCGCCGGGCGTCGGCAAGAAGCTGGCTGCGCGCATCGTGCTGGAGCTGAAGCCGCGCTTCGAGAAGGGGCCGCTGCCGGAGTTCATCGGCGCAGCGCCAGCCGCCAATGGGGCCAAGTCACCCTCGCGCGCTGATGTGGTGGAGGCGCTGACGAACCTCGGCTACACCCCGCAGGAGGCCACCGCCGCCGCCCGCGCTCTGCCCGACGGCGCTACCGGCAGCCTGGAAGACCTGATCTTCCGCGCGCTGCGGGGCCTGGCGAAAGAGTAGCGAACCCTCACCCCAACCCCTCCCCCATGGGGCGAGGGGCTTTCTGGCTCCCCTCGCCCTCTGGGAGAGGGGTTGGGGGTGAGGGGCGCCATCAGCCCAGCTTAATGCTGGAGCGCGCTGACAACCTGGGCGTACTTGTCGGCCAGCGCCTGCGCCGCATCCTTCGAGCGCGACTCCGCCATCACATGGAAGAGCGGGCGGTCGGCGTCGGGCAGCACCAGCACCCATTCATCCGCGCCCAGCGGAATCTTCACGCCGTCGATTGGCTCCTCGCTGCGGTCGTGGTACTGCTCGTTCAGCATCCGCATGACCTTGCCCTTGTACTCCCACGGGCAGTTGACCTGTGTGCGAATGAGGAAGTATGGCGGAAGCTGGTTTACCACATCGGAGAGCTTCGTATTCTCGCGCGCGAGCGATTCCAGCAGTTTCATCGAAGCGAACAGACCATCGAACGCGGGGTGCAACTCCGGGAAAATGAAGCTGCCCGTGTCGTTGCCCACCAGCACGACGCCCGGCGCGACCGCCGCACTGGCCAACGCCTGCGGCATGACCATCGTATAGGTCACGCTGCCCTTCAGCCGGCCAGCCACCTGCTCGATCACGCTGGGCGCCGTCACGGGAGCCGCCACAATGCCGCCCGGACGCCGCCGCAGGGTCAGGTCGATCATCGCCGCCAGCAGCTTGCCGCCGTCGAGCCGCTCGCCACGGTCATCCACGACGTAGATGCGCTCGCCGCCGGTGTCGATACGCACACCCAGGTCAGCCTTCAGCGCGCCCGTGATCGAGCTGAGCACCTGGAGGTCGCGCTCCAGTTCCTCGCCCGTCCGAGAGTAGCGCGCGGGGTCGCGGGTCGCGTTCAGCGCGATGACATCGGCGCCGATGGCGTTGAAGATCGGGGCCATCACATCCACGCTCGCGCCGTGGCCATAATCCACCACCACGCGGTAGCGGCGCTTGCGCAGCGCTTCCTGGTCCAGCGCGCGGAGAAAGGCGTCGGTATAGCGCTTCTTCGCGTCGCGGGCATACTCGATGGAGCCGATGTCGTCCAAGTAGACGCGTCGGAAGTCCTCGCGGAAAAAGAGGTTCTCGATCTTGCGTTCGGTGTTCTTGCTGATGTCCTGCCCGTTCTGGTCGAAAAACTTCACATCCAGCACACGCGGATCGAATGGCGAGAGGCGGATATGCACCCCGCCAGCGGCGTCGGTCGTGCGGACGTGATAGCGGGCGACGGGCAGCGGCACGTCCTCCAGGTCGGAGACGTTGATGCCTGCCGAGGGCAGGCCAGAGATGATCGCGCGCTTGATCATGCGCGGCGTCTTGTGGGCGTCGCGGTTGACGCAGACCACCGAGCCTTTAGGCAGCGCGGCGCCATAGGCGGCGCCAAGCCGCGCGGCGAAGTCGGGCGTGATGTCCACGTTGACCAGGCCGGTCACGCCGTAGCGCCCGAAGAGCGAGCGCCGACCCGCCGACCCCCAGATAATGCTGCTGGTGATAACGGCGCCGGTCTCGATCTCCTTGTTCGGCCAGATCTTGACACCCGGCTGCACGATCGCGTTCTCGTTGACGACCGAGTGGTCGCCAATCACAGCGCCCTCGAACATCACCGCGCGGCTCTTCACGCTGGACGAGGCGCCTACCAGCGCCCCGCGCAACTCCGCACGCTCGCCGATATAGGAGTTGTTCCAGATGACGCTGCGATCTACCTGCGCGTAGTCATCTAGGATGGTGTAGGCGCCAACACAGCTTGGGCCGTGGACGATCACGCCCTCCCTGATCCTGGCGCTGTGGCCGATGTAGGCCGGGCCGAACACCTGCGCGCTGGACGCGATCTCGACGCCATCCTCGACCCAGACGCCGCCGCCGATGTCCTCGCCGGGAATCGGCAACTTCACCTGCCCCTGCAATATATCGGCATTCGCGCGCATATACTCGGCCAGGTTGCCGACATCGCACCAGTATCCCTCGGCGATGTAGCCATAGATCGGATCGCCCTTCGCCAGCATCAGCGGGAATAGCTCCTGGCTGAAGTCGAACGGTTTGTCCTTCTCGAAGTAGCTGAAGACCTTCGGGTCCAGCACATAGATGCCGGTGTTGATCGTGTCGCTGAAAACTTCACCCCAGCTGGGCTTCTCCAGGAACTTCACGATGTGACCGCTCGCATCCGTCGTGATGACGCCGAACTCCAGCGGATTGGCGACATGCGCCAGGGTGAGCGTGGCCATGGCGCGGCGGCGCTGGTGCGAGGCGATGATTGCGGAGAGATTGAAGTCAGTCAGCGCGTCACCACTGATAACGAGAAACGGCTCCTGCAACTGTTCCTCGGCGTTCTTGACACTGCCAGCGGTCCCCAGCGGCGTCTCCTCGCGGGAGTAGGAAATCTGCATGCCCAGGCTGGAGCCGTCGCCGAAATAGTCCTCGATGGCGCTGGCCATATATTGCACCGTGACGACAATCTCGGTGATGCCATGCGACTTGAGCAGGTAGAGAATGTGCTCCATGACCGGACGGCCCACAATCGGGGCCATCGGTTTCGGTCTGGAAACCGTGAGCGGCCGCAGGCGCGACCCCTCGCCACCCGCCATGACGACGGCCTTCATCTCGTGCCTCCTCATCGTGGATTCGGCGCTGTCCACGCGCCACTGCGCGGATACCTTCGCGAGCATGCCTGGGGTATTGGCTCCCGCGCCTGCCTCGTAACGCTTCATCCCCACCATCAGCCAGGGCGGCGCGCCTGGCGACTCCATCCGACCGCCAGCAAGCTGGGGGGAGCAAGCCATCATCCCCTATCGTACCACAAACGGCGCCACAAACCCGCGCAACATATCAGCGGGGCAGTATTTCCGCCGCCGCGCGCCCGGTTGCCATCATCGCGCTCAATTCCACCGCTGACGAGGCTCATCCTCTGGCCGTCCGGCGTCTTCGTCGCGGAACGTCCCACGCCGCCGCTGGCGCTCCATCCGCTCGTGCAGACGGATGAGCCGCGTCGCTTCTTCGAGCGTGAATCCGCAGTCGAGCAGCAGGTCTATCAGCAGGTCGTCATACTGGTTCATTGTCACCCCCATGCGCTGGCGTCGCACGCGGGATACGCTGACTACACAAAGCGCCACACCCGCGCCATGCGCATCATCACGCCCATCTCGCCATCCCCGCTTGCCATGCCAGCGTCGTATGCCCGCGTAAGGGCAAGATTGGCGCCATCGAGCACAGCGAACACGACGTTATAAGCGCTTCGTCACCTGGCGCCGCAACAGGGAGGGGTATATCCGGTCACTTGTTCAACACGCGCGCTCAGACGGCGGCGTGACTCGGCGTGACGCCCAGGCGGCGCAGCATGGCGTCGTGCGCCTGCCATTCGCGGCTGTCGTCCAGCGGCGTCACTGCGCGGTCGGCGTCAGGGCCATAGCGATGGCGCAGCGCCAGGCGGATCAGATGATCGGCGAAGTGCGGATTCTTCGGCAGTAGCGAGCCGTGCATATAGGTGCCATAGGTATTGCGGTAGACACAGCCTTCCTGATGATCTTCGCTATTGTTGCCGTGGCCAGAGAG
>DASVWQ010000261.1:0-3958 GCA_036393135.1 Ktedonobacterales bacterium | reverse complement strand
TCTTCGATGCGGGCGGCGATCAGCTCATCGCGGCGGGCGACATCCAGCCCCAGATAGCACGGCCACTTGAAGGGCGGCGAGCTGATGCCCAGGTGGACCTCGGTGGCGCCTGCGTCGCGCATGAGCTGGACGAGTGGGCGCGAGGTGGTGCCGCGCACGATGCTATCGTCGATCATGACGACTTTCTTGCCCTTCAGCACGGCGCTCAGGGCGTTGAATTTCATCTTCACGCCCAGCGCCCGCATCTGCTGGTCGGGTTGGATAAAGGTGCGGCCAATGTAACGGTTCTTGATAAGCCCATCGGCGTAGACGATACCCAGCTTCGAGGCGTAGCCAGCGGCGGCGGGCGTCGCGGAGTCCGGCACGCCGATGACGATGTCGGCGTCCACTGGATACTCCTCGGCGAGCTGCGCGCCCATCCGCTGGCGGGCGAGATAGAGCGAGCGATCCATGATGACGCTATCGGGACGCGCGAAGTAGATATACTCGAAGAGGCAGGTCGCGCGCTTGCTGGACGCCTGGCCCTGGAAAGCATGCAGGCCCGCCTCGCCATCGCCGTCGATCACGATCACCTCACCCGGCTCGATCTCGCGCGTGAAGGTAGCGCCGATGGTGTCAAGCGCGCAGGTTTCGGAGGCGACGACCCAGTGGCCGTTGAGCTGGCCCAGGCACAGTGGGCGCACGCCGAACGGGTCGCGCACGGCGATTAGCTGGGTGGGCGTCAGGATGGTCAGGCTATAGGACCCCTGAAGCGACGGCATGACGCGGCGCAGCTTCTCATCATAGGTCTCGCCGGGCGCGTTGGCGAGCATCCGCGCGATGATCTCGGTATCGCTGGTGGTGGCGAGGGTCTCGCCTTGCTCCAGCAAACGGGCGCGCAACGTCAAGGTGTTGGTGAGGTTGCCATTATGGGCGACGGCGAGGGCGCCCAGCGTCCCCTCAGCCATGACGGGCTGAACGTTTTCCAGCCGGTTCGCGCCAGTGGTGGAGTAGCGCGTGTGGCCTATCGCGGCGAAGCCGGGCAGATCGGCCAGCGCGGTTTCATCGAAGACCTGCGAGACGAGGCCGATACGGCGGTGTTCGTGGAGTCGCGCGCCGCCATCGGTCGTGACGATACCCGCGCTCTCCTGTCCACGGTGCTGAAGCGCATACAGTCCGAAGTACGTGACGCGGGCGACATCCATGTCAGGCGCGTAGATACCAAATACGCCGCACGCCTCATGCGGACGGTCCATCGGCTCATCGCTCGCAACAGCGTCAGTCAACGCCCACCCGGCGCCATCAGCGTCAGACGACTGGTCGTCGGCGTCGCCCCGCATGCGCTACCTTCTTTCGGGATCACGGGCCATTCAGCCAGACTGGACATCCTGGGGAAGCCGCGCTGCCACCCTCAATGATAAGATGGTACCACATCAGGTGCGGCGTTCCGCTACCGCGTACCCAGGATGGGCGCCGCCGGAATGGGCGTATACTGTAGGCAAACCACCCGCCCTGAACGTCTGCCTGAAGGAGCGAGCGCCGCGTATGACCAACGACTTCCACGCCATTCAGGGTCAGCCCGCCCCCGATCCGGCGTCAGATGAGCGTTTCCTGCGGATCGATGAGGTGGCGCGGCGCACTGGCCTGACCAAGCGCACGCTGCGCTACTACGAGGAACTGGGACTGCTGGCGCCCGCGCAACGCTCCGAGGGCAACTATCGCCTCTACAGCGAGTCTGACATCCACACGTTGGAGCATATCGTCGCCATGCGTGACCTCCTGGGGCTTGAACTGAAGGAGATCCGCGAACTCGTGGCGGCGGAGATGGAGCGCGAGCGCATCCGCGCGGAGTGGCGGCGCGACGACGACCCGACTCGCCGCCTGCGCGCTCTCGAAGCCGCCGAGCAGGTCACGCGCCGCCAACTGGAGTTGCTGGAGGAGCGGCTTGCCGGGCTGGAGCGCATGCGCCAGACATTGCAGGATCGCCTGACGAAGTATGATGTCCTCCGCGCTGAGATTCGAGGGCAGACGGGACGCGCTCCCGCCCGCCACGCTGAACCGCCCGCCCGCTAGGCGTCAGTGGCCCGTAACGCTCGATGAGCCGCCCGACCCATCGGACGCGCCAGAGCTATCTGGAGTGGCGGACGTGCTGGGGACGGCGGTGGATCCACTATGATCGCCGCTATGGTCGCCGGGGCCAGGCGTACTCGCGTCGCCGGGTTCGCTGTGGTCATTGCGTTCCGTCTGCCGGGCGACGGCAACGGTTCCGTCGGGATTCTGGATGGCGAGGATGGAGTGGTTGGCTGGCGCGAACTCCAGTGCGCTGGCGGCGACCCGGAACACAGCCTGTGTGGCGCTGAGGGAGACGGTCACGCCGACGGGCGCGCCGTTCACCAGGAGCTGCGTCCCCGTCACGAAGCCTACGCCGCGCGCCTCCACGAGGAGCGTAGTGTCGCTGGCGTTGGCTGGCGTGGGATGGGTCTCTGAACCACCAGGCCGAATGGTGATCTGTATGACAGTCAGCGAGGCGTCGCCCCAGGCGCGCAGGGCGTCCGTCACCTGGGCGCGCGGCTGCCAGGCCAGCCAGGCCAGCGACGCGCGCAGGTCGTTCGCGGCGCCCTGCCGGAATGCGGTGATCCGCGCCTGGGCGAGTTGACGCGCGCTGGCGTCACTGAGCGCCGCAGCGTCGACTGAGGCGCTGGCATCGTCGGCGCGCAGCCGCGCCAGCGCCGCAAGCGCCGCGGAGGTATCCTGGCGGGCGCTGGCGGCATCGAATGCGGCAAGGTCGGCCTGCGCCCGATTGAGCGCGGCGTATGGGTCGGCGGCTGGCGTCCCGGCGGCCCGCGCGGCGAGCGTCTGGGCGAACTGTCGCACGCTGTAGAGCGGCGCGCCGGGCGCGGCTTTCGCGGTCAGCGCGCCGAGACTGATAGTGATCAGCAGGACGGCGGCGACAGCGGCCCAGGCGAGACGGGGCGCGAGCGCAGGCAGGCGTCGCGGCGGCGCGCTGGGGCGCTGTCCCAGGTGAGCGAGCAGTCGCGCTTCCAGATCATCGGCGAAGGCGTGGTCGGGTCGGGCGTCGCGCAGCGGCGCAAGGCGGGCGGCGGCGGCGAGCAATGGCGCAAGCTCGCGACTGGCCGACTGCGCCTGGGTAGGTTCGCTGAGGCGCATGTCAAGCTCTTCTTCTGGGAGCATGCTCACTCCTCCCCTCCCTGACTGCGCTTCCATGCGGCGTGATCGCGCGTGTCGAGCGCCTCACCACCCGCCAGTTCCAGATGGCGGGCCAGCGCCGCCAGCGCCCGGAACTGGAGCGCGCGAATGGCGCCGGGACGTTTGCCCAGCAGGCGTCCCACCTCCTCCGCGCCGTAGCCCAGCACGCTGCGATACAGAATCACCGTGCGCTGCTCCTCGGTCAGGCGGTCGAGCGCCGCGACCACCTCCGCCCAGCTCTCGCGAGCCGTGATGACGTCGAGCGGGTCGCGCTCGTGCGACTGGCGGCCAATCAGGTCAGCCTCCGCTGGCATGCCCTGGGCGACGGGATGGGCGCGCAGCCTCCGGAAGTGCATCGCAATCTGGTTCCGCGCGATGCCAAGCGCCCAGGCGACAAAGCTCAACTCGTCGCTGGCGCGTGTCTCGCCGATGCGCTCGACGATGGCGAAGAATGTCTCTGACGTGATGTCTTCCGCCGTGGGGACATCACCAACACGGGCGAGCGCGAAGCGATAGACGACGGGCAGCAATCGCTTGTAGATCATCCCCATCGCCTGCTGGTTGGCCGCTTGCGCCAGCGCCAGCGCCTCCTCGAAGGGAAGCGCTGGCGGCCAGGTCAATCCCGTCTGTGGGGTGTGCTGGCGCGCCCGTGTCGGTGATGTACCTGGCGCGACGCTCTCGCGGTGATGCTCATCCCGCGTCCGGTTCATGCGCGCCCACAGCCTCTCTGCCTGGCTGATTCGTCGATCTCCACATGTGAAGAACGATATAC
>DASVWQ010000260.1:0-3102 GCA_036393135.1 Ktedonobacterales bacterium | reverse complement strand
CGCCTTCCAGCGCGCCGACGCGCAGGGCATGTCGGTACTGGTCTCCAGCGGCGACTCTGGCGCATATGGCTGCCAGGACAACCATCTCTCGGTGGACCTGCCCGCCGCCAGTCCATATGTGACGGCGGTTGGTGGCACGGCGATCTTCCCCGGCGCCAACAACGCTTACGGGCGCGAGTACGGCTGGGAAGGCCCGCTGGAGGCGGCGGGCGGCGGCGGCGGCGTGAGCGAGCTGTACCAGCGCCCCATCTGGCAGGTCGGGCCAGGGCTGGACAACGCCTATAGCAACGGCATGCGCGAGGTCCCAGATGTGGCCGCCGACGCCGACCCGCTGACCGGCTACCGCATCTATTACTCCGGCGACAACAACTGTTCTGGCAACGACTGCTGGACGGTGGTAGGCGGGACGAGCGCGGCGGCGCCCTTCTGGGCGGGGCTGATCGCGCTGGCGAACCAGCAGGGGAACAAGCGCCTCGGCTTCCTGAACCCGCGCCTCTACAGCATCGGCCAGCAGTCGGCGGCGGGCCAGAACACGGCATTCCACGACATCACCGGCGGAGGCAATCTGTACTATCAGGCGGCGCCCGGCTGGGACTATAGCGCGGGCTGGGGGTCGCCCGACGCCGCCGTCCTCGTGCCGCTGCTTCTGGCGAGCTAGCTCGCCAGCAGGCCGCAGGGCTGCGCAGGCGTGCGCGTCAGACACGCTGGCCGTAGACGACGTAGACCGGGAAGACGCACTTGCCGCGTCTGACTTCTTCGCGGGCGGCCCGCACGGTGGCGTCATAGTTCGCCTCCGCGCTGATGCCCAGCGCCACGACTGGTGTGCGCATGGCCTGTACCGCCGCGAAGTAGTCTGTCTCGACCAGGCTCCCCGTGCGTCCGCCATACGATCCCAGGGGCAGCCGCACGTTGTGGACCGTCACGTTGCGCAGGCCGGCCGCGTTGAGGAACGTCTCTAGCTGGGTGGCCAGATGAATATCCAGATTGCGCCGAGCGAGCACAGCGGCGACCCATTCGTCGACCTGCCGCAGGGCAGGGCCACCGCCCTCCGAGGTACCCGCTTCCACCACCTCAACCCAGCCGCCTCGACGTGTCACGCGGGCCAGCTCGCCGACAACACGCGGCCACTGGTCGCGCGGGATCGCGCCAATCATGTATCGCTGGTGCGTGTAGGCGAACGTGGCATCGGCGAAGGGCAGACCCTCCAGGACGTTGCCGATGGTAAACGTATAGTTGGCTGGCCGCTGCTCCGCCGTTGCGCTCGTGTCCGCCGGAGCCGCCGCCACATCGACACCGACCACTCTGGCCTGGGGGAATAGCTCGGCCATTTCGACGGCCCAGCGACCAGTGCCGCTGCCGACATCGAGGATGCTGTCCGGCGTCCCCACGGGCGCGGCGTAGTTGCCCCTCAGCGCAAAGCGCATCATGTAGTGCTGGAAATCCAGGCGGTTGACCTCATCCATGTCTTTGGGCAGCACATACGGCACACCCCGCAGAAACCGCCGCCCCGACGCTGACTGACGGGTTCCCTGGGCGCCGCCGGCCTGCGCCTGCGCCACGTCGTCGCTCGCCTTGCGCCTCCAGAATCGCCATCCGGCCATTGCGCTCCTCCTGCTCGTTCCCGCAAACCCCGCGCTCGCCGCATCACTCTATCGCGCGGCCATCCGGAGCGCGGGCGCCGATGCGCTCTCCTGCGCAGAGTATGCGCGCCCGCCGCTTCCTTGTCAATCGCCTCCGACGAGCGACGGCGGCGTTCCGCTCTGGCGCATTGACGCGGTATCTTCCCTGACGTAGCATGCGAGCAATCGGTTGATGCGTGCGGGTCAGGAGGATAGCGTGCCGGACAACCACCTCTACTACGGCGACAATCTCGACATTCTGCGGCGTTACGTGAAGGACGAGAGCGTAGACCTCATCTACCTCGACCCGCCATTCAACAGCAACGCCAACTACAATGTCCTCTTCGCCGAGAAGGATGGCAAACGGGCGGCGGCGCAGATTCAGGCGTTTGGGGATACCTGGTAGTGGAACATCGAGGCAGAGCGCGCCTTCTGGGATGTGGAGCAGCATGGTGGGAAACCAGCGCAGGCGATGAAGGCCTTCCGCACCATGCTGGGCGAGAACGACATGCTGGCCTATCTCTCCATGATGTCTGTGGCTGTGGGACCGCCATCGCAGCCGCCCAGAAGCCCGGTCGGCGCTGGATTGGCATTGACATCACACACCTTGCCATCGGCCTCATGAAATCCCGCCTGCGCGACAGCTTCGGGTTAGAGGAGAAGCGCGACTATCTGGTGACAGGCGAGCCGACGACGATGCCCGACGCGGAGAAACTGGCGTCGGAGGACAAGTTCCAGTTCCAGGCGTGGGCGCTCGGTCTGGTCGGCGCGCGGACGGCCACCAGCGCGAACAGGGGCGCGGACGGCGGCATCGATGGGCGGCTCTACTTCCACGAGGGCGACAACAAGCCGCGCCAGGTCATCCTCTCCGTCAAAGGAGGCCATCTGAAGGCGGATGACATCCGGGCGCTGGGGCAGGTGGTCAGCCGCGAGGGCGCGGAGATCGGCGTCCTCCTCACGCTGAGCGAGCCGAGCCAGCCGATGCGCGCCGACGCGGCCAGCGCGGGCTTCCATGCCTCACCGTGGGGCCAGCATCCCCGCCTGCAAATCCTGACCATCCGCGACCTGCTGGACGGCAAGAAGATCGACATGCAGCAGACGGCAGGCGTCAACATCACCTTCAAGCAGGCCCCGAAGGCGGCGAAAGCCAGCGGGCCGGGGCAGTTGTCGCTACTGGGCGACGAGTAGACGGGAGGCAAGTGGGATGGCAGAACAATGGGAATACCTGGTGTACGACGTATCGTGGGATAGTACAGAGCGCAAGTGGACGGAAACCGCTGTGGAAGGCATATCACCAGGGCAAGGTACGCAAGCCGTCTTTAATTATCTGGGGTCGCAAGGATGGGAGTTGGCGCATTACGGGCCAGCGGGCGGAGAAATTGGTACGGAAGGCCTTGGCTACAATCAATACCCAACCAGCTATTCACCACGGTTGTATCGCTCCATTTTCAAGCGCCGCAAGCCCTAGCGCATCATCTCTCGC
>DASVWQ010000259.1:0-3050 GCA_036393135.1 Ktedonobacterales bacterium | reverse complement strand
CGGCCCCGATGGCGTGAACCTGGGCGCGGCGCTGGCCGAGCGGGCGGAGGTGTTCCGGCGCTTTGGCGGGCATGCGCGGGCGGCGGGCTTCACCCTGGCCAGCGCAGACGTGACGGCGCTGCTCGACCACCTGCGCGAGCGCCTCGCCGCGCAACGGCTGGCCACGCCCGATGAGGCGTCGATTACGGTGGACTGTCGTCTGCCGCTGAACCGGCTGATCCCGCGCATCTATCGCGAGCAGCAGGCGCTGGCGCCCTTCGGCCCGGGCTTTGCCGAGCCGATCTATCTATGCCAGGGCGCGCGCGTCACGTCGTGCTGGCGCAGCGGGGTCGAGGGGCGCAACCTGCGCCTGCGGGTGCGCGACGCGACCGGCGAAGGCGTCTTCTTCTGGGCGCGCCAGGGCGACCTCTGCGACCTCTTCCGCGCGCAGATGGGTCAGACGCCGCCGCTCGACATCGCCTTCTCGCTCGACGCCTTCTCCCGCGCCAATGGCGAACTGGACCTGCTGCCACGCATTCTCTCGGTGCGCCCGCTGGAGTGAGGCGACGGCGCTCCCCTCGCCCTTTGGGAGAGGGGTTGGGGTGAGGGCTGCCTGCCGCTCAGTCTTCCAGCAGGCCGCGACGCATGGCGTATTTGACCAGCTCGGCGCGGCTGTGCAGGTTGAGCTTGTCCATGATGTGGGTGCGATGGGTATCGACTGTCTTGGGGCTGATGAAAAGGCGCTCGGCGATCTGATTGTTGGTGTGGCCCTCGGCGACCAGCTTCAGGATCTCGCGCTCGCGCTCGGTCAGCGCGCTATAGCTGTCGCGCTCCTCGCCAGACCGCACACGCTGGAGATAGTCGCCGACCATCATACTCTGCGCTGAGGGCGACATGTAGAAGCGCCCGGAGAAGACGATGCGAATGGCCGAGATCAACTCCGTGCCAGCCGCTTCTTTCAGAATGTAGCCTGATGCGCCCGCCCGCAACACCTGGAAGAGATACTCCTCGTTCTCGTGCATCGTCAGGATGAGGACGCGGGTGGAGTCGAGGGCGCGCTTGATCTGGCGCGTCGCCTCGATGCCGTTCATCTCCGGCATGGTAATGTCCATCAGGACGAGGTCGGGCTGGAGGCGCTGGGCCTCGGCGAGGGCCTGCTTGCCATCGCTCGCTTCGCCCACCACCTCGATGTCGGGTTGGGCGTCAAGCATCATTCGCAGGCCCGCCCGCAGGATGGTATGGTCGTCGGCCAGCAGCACCCGAATCTTGGGGCCTGGCTCGCGCTCGACGCCTGGCGCCGCCTCAGCGAGCGCCGTATTAGCGCCGATGTCAGATACGCGCTGGTTCTCGTCAGTCATGGTGGGTGGTTATCCCATCTCCTCTTGCGCGGGCTGCCGCGCCTGGCCAATTGGCTGCGTCGGGCGCTCCAGCGGCGCGCGGGGCAGGCTCAGCGCGGGCGATGTGAGCGACGGCCCCGCCTGGCGTAGCGGAATCGTCACCGTCACCAGGGCGCCCGCGCCCGGCTCTGACTCCACCTCTACCGCGCCATCGATCAGCGCGGCGCGCTCGCGCATGCCCGCCAGCCCCAAACCGCGATCCTGCCAGTGGCGGCGCAGCATGCTCACCGCGTCGAAACCCTGGCCGTCGTCGCGGATGGTCGCCCGCAGGAGCAGCCCATCCTCGGTCAGCGTCACCCAGACGTGGCGCGCGTGGGCGTGCTTGGCGGTATTGGTCAGTGACTCTTGAATGATACGATATAACGCCGTCTCAGCCTCTGGCGACAGGCGTTCTTTCAGGCCGTTGACGGTCAAATCCGCCGCGATCCCGCATTTCTGCTGATACTCCTTCACATACCAGCGCAGGGCGGGCAGCAGGCCGAGGTCGTCCAGCGCGCTGGGGCGCAGGTCGAGGCTCATGTTGCGCACTGCCCGCAGCGTCTGGTGGGCCAGCGTGCGTGTCTCGCGGATACGCTCCTGTCCCTGGGGGTCGGTGATGGACTCCTCCAGCAGGGTCAGGCTGATGAGCAGCGAAGTCAGCGCCTGGCTCGTTTCGTCGTGCAGTTCGCGGGCGATGCGTTTGCGCTCCTCCTCCTGCGCGTGGAGGATGTGCCGCGCGCGCGACTTCGAGAGATCGTCGAGCGCCTGGAGCATCGTGTTGAAGGCGCCCGCGAGCTGGTCGGCCTCCAGGTCGTAGCCGGAGATGGGCGCCTGGAGGGTCAGGTCGCCAGCCTGGGCCTGGCGCATTGTCTCGCGCAGGCGGGTGATGGGGTTGAGCGCCAGCTTGAGCAGGACGAAGTTGATGATGACGCTGATGAGCAGACCAGTGGCGATGAAGCCGATCAGCATGGGCAGGCCGCCCGTGGTGTTCAGGCGCGTGGCGAGGTAGGTGCCGAGGGTCGCGCCGAGGAGGATCACGACGCTATTGGCGAACAGCACCTTATACAGCAAGGGCAGCGCCAGGACACGCCGGAACCGCGATGCCGGTTGGGCGCCGACGGCAGGATAGCCGCGCGCGTCGGCGGTCAGTCGTTCGCTCATACGCTGCCGCTCCTCGGATAGACGCTTCCAGTCTTCATTGTATGCGCGGCGTAGGGGGCTGTCAAAGCGGCGGCTGGCCAGCGGACTGTAAACCTTGCGGCCTAAGCGGCGTCCGATGCTCGATGAGATGGCGCGCTGGTGGCGCTGGCCGCTGGCTCTCCGCCACGGATGTGACAGGAGGCGAACATGGGTGGAGCGACAGGGCGGCGTGCGAGACAGGGATGGTGGGCCGCGCTGGTGGGCGCGGCGCTAGTGGCGCTGGGGCTGGCGGGCTGCGCGCCGGGAGCGGCCTCCGCGCGGCCCACCGCCACGCCGCCGAAGGCTGATCCCCGGCTGGCGGGGCAGACCCTCTATGTACCCGTCTCGCAGAGCGCGACCGCCGGTTTCGTGGTGGCGCTGAACGCCCAGACTGGCGCGCAGGAGTGGCGGACAGCGATGGCGGCGACGGCAGGGCGAGCTGTCGTGGCGGGAGGGGTGCTCTACATCGGGTCCGACGATGGCACGATCCGCGCGCTCGACGCCGCGACCGGCAAG
>DASVWQ010000258.1:0-10295 GCA_036393135.1 Ktedonobacterales bacterium | reverse complement strand
CGGTGGTGGAGGCGCTCGCGTGGCTGTCCTGGCGCTGGCCGCGCTGCGCGGCTGAACTGGTGGTCGCCTTCATAGTGTGGCGCTCCTTTGGCGCGGTTTGCGCCGGGAATGTGTCTGGATGGCTGGACGGTTGGCGGGCGCGAGACGCGGCGCGCCCCACGCGCATCACTCTATGACGCGCCATAGAGCGGGTAAACGGCCCCGTTGACTAATCTTCTCCGCGTTCTTTGGGCCACGATGGCGCATTCTCTGCCTCCCCTCTCCCCATGGGAGAGGGACCGGGGGTGAGGGCCAGCCTAGTTCGCGCCAGCCACGCCGCGCGCCAGCCGCGCCTCGGCCCGTGAGGAGGCGAAGGCCAGACTGTAGCAAATGACGAAGTAGATCGCCAGCTCCAGACTGTAGATTCCCCAGCGGACTGCGTTATTCGAGATGGCTAGCGAGAGTGAGAGTGATTCGTGTGATAACTCATACAGGCCGAGTACCTGCCAGAAAGCACTATCCTGAATGAGTGTGATGAAGTTGTTGGTCAGCGGCGGCGTCATGATGCGCAGCGCCTGTGGCAATGTGACGTAGCGTGCGATCTGAAACTGGCTCAGCCCCAGCGCCTGCGCCGCCTCGATCTGCCCGCGATCCACTGCCTCGATGCCCGCGCGAATGACCTCCGAGAGGTAGGCGCCGTAGTTGAACGAGAGGCCGACCACCGCGAAGAAGATGCTGCTCACGCCCTGGCTGGGATAGAGTGAGTTGGAATTGATCGCTGTCAGCAGATTATAGAGCAATCTATCTACGTTGAAGTTGAACAGGTAGAGCAGGAGGAAGCTCGCCCCAAAGAACCAGATATACAGCTGCAGGAGCAGTGGCGTGCCGCGTATCGTCTCGACGTAGAAGGTGCTGACGCTGCGGAAGAGCATGTTCTTCGAGAGGCGCATGAAGGCGGTCGGCACCGCGAGGATCATCGCCAGCACAATCGAGATGATTGAGCCGAACAGCGTGAGCAACGTCGCGTTGACGAGTAACGGAGCGTTCTCGACAATCGTGCGAATGAAGATATCCATCAGTCAGCTCCGCTACTTCTTGATGCCTGTCATGCCAGCGGGGGCATTCGTCGGTAGAGATGGCCTCGACTGCCTGTCTCGACGCAGCGGACGGATGCCCGCTGCGATGCCGAAGGTAGGAGCGCCCAGGATGAGCATTACGCCGATCAGCAATGAAACGGTCAGCAGCAGCGCCGTCAGAATCGCCCCAATCCCGTTCACGAGCGCAGTCAGCGAGAAACCAACAGCGAGAGCGCCAGCGATCCAGCCGATCACGATGAACGCGCCCAGCGCCTGTCCGGCCAGCGTTGTCAGGTTGCGGCCCGGCGCGAGGGCATGCTCGCGTAGACGCGCCTCCACTCTGCGGGCGAGTCGCCCCAGCGGCAGACTGAGCGCGAGATAGAGCAGCGCGCCGATTGCGAAGAACTGCCAGGTGTATACCGGGAAGTGACGCTGTAAGGCATTGGTCTGCAAGGTCAATTCACCAACGGCGATCACGCTCAGGATCGACGAGTCTTTGAACATGTAGATGAAGTCATTGATGACCGTCGGCAGCGAGATTGGGATCATCTGCGGTATAAGGATGAGCCGCAACGTCTCCCATGGGCTCAGACCCAGCGTTACTGCCGCCTCTGTCTGGCCACGGTCAACCGCTGCCAACCCGGCGCGCAGGTTCTCCGCCTCGTAGGCGCAGTAGTTGATGGTAAGCGTAGCGATGCCGGCGGTAAAAGGATTATTGAGCCACTGCGGCAGAAATGATAACCCATAATAGATGATGAGCATCTGCACCAGGAGCGGCGTGTTGCGGATGAATTCGACAAATGCACGCGCAGGCAGGCGGATAATGGGCTGCTTCGACTGCGACATCTGCGCGATGACGAAGCCGCCCACCAGCGCCAGCGGCATTGCGATGAAGCAGAACTGGATGGTTGTCGCCAGGCCCAGCAGGAAGAATGTCCAGTAGGGCTGGGCGAAGTGGTTGGTTCCGGCAAAGGCGACGAAGAAGAGGGTCTGGATGAAGTGGGTGACGCCGTGGAAGAGCGTGCCAGGATCGTAGATCGGCGCGGTGTTCCCGGTCGCCTCCTTGTCAAAGGCGGTGAGGATGAGCGAGCCACCCAGCCCGAAGACTACGATGATCGCGGCGAACATCGCCAGAAAGCGCAGGCTGGCGAAGGACTTCTTCATGAGCGGCGCCCCCTTGCCCCCGCGATCACCCTGCGGCGCGAGAGCGTGCTGTCATGCGAAGACGAGATGACGCGACCCTCACCCCCAGCCCCTCTCCCAGAGGGAGAGGGGAGCCAGGGGGTGAGGGTCCACGCTAGCTGGTGGGTAGGTCAGGACAGCCCGAGATGCTGGTCGGATGGTCTGGCAGGAAGTTCCCGATGCACTTCTGCGAATCGTTCCACATGCCGTACTTCTCGAAGACCTTCGCGCCGCTGGGGCCAGCGTTGTAGGCGCCACCGTTCTCGTAGATCTTCTGCAGCGTGCCGTTGTTGTACAGAATCTCGATGGCCTTGTTGATCTCAGCCATCAGGGTTGGCGTGTTCGGGTTCTTCGGGTCGAACGCGATGCCGTAGTAGCCGGGGTCAAGCGGGCCGCCGACGATCTTGTAGAGGCCACTGGGGTCGTTGGCGCCGTACCACTCCGCGATGGGCGTATCGATGAACATCGCGTCCACACGCCCCGACTGGAGGTCGGTGAACGGCGTGGGGGTGTCGAGCAGCGTCTCTTTGATCTTGTTGTCCGGGTGGGCGGCGTTGTAGGCGTCCATCACGTTCTGCGCCTCATAGCCGGTGCCCGTCTCGACCTTCTTGCCCGCCAGGTCAGCGAAGCTGTTGATGGTGGTGTTCGTCTTCAGCACGACGATGGACTGGGTGTAAACATAGTAGGGGATGGAGAACTTCGCGCCCGCCTGAATGTTGTCGGACGTGATCTCCAGGCCGTTCATGAAGAAGTCGTACTGCTGCGAGGCGAGGCCCTGCTGCCAGTTCGACCAGGTAATCTGGGTTGGCTGCTGGCTGTCGCCCATCAGCTTGGCCATCGCGTTGGCGATGTCTACCTCATAGCCGTAGTAGTCGGCGCCAGGGTTGTTGGCGTCCTTCGGCACGATATACGGCATGCCACCGGTGGAGTCCTCGCCCCACTTGAATGTCCCTGGGATCAGCGTCCCGGCGTTGCCGACGGTCGTGGCGCCGCCTGTGTTGGTGGATGTCGCGTTGCCCGCGCCGCATCCGGCCAGCACGATGACTAGCGCCAGGGCGGGCGCCGCCAGCGGGAACAGCTTCAGCCGCTTGCCAGCCTCAGCGAGATGACGGAATGGGATCATGACCTGCCCTTTCTGTGGCCGCCTGGGGTCGCGCTGCGCTGCGCGTTTCCCCGTCTGTCAGACTGATCTCACCCTGAGATCATCGGGACGTTACCGCTGTGTCACGGCGCACGCTAGATCGCGTGCTGCACACGGTCGAGGAACGTGCGAGTACGCTCGTTCGTGGGATTGGTAAAGACCTGTTCGGGATCGCCCTGTTCGACGATGCGCCCGCCATCGAAGAAGACCACACGGTCCGCTACCGAGCGCGCGAAGCCCATCTCGTGCGTGACGACGATCATCGTGCGCCCCTCCTCCGCCAGCTCGCGCATCACCCGCAGCACCTCGCCGACCAGCTCCGGGTCCAGCGCCGAGGTCGGCTCATCGAAGAGCAGCGCCTTGGGGTTCATCGCCAGCGCCCGCGCGATGGCCACGCGCTGCTTCTGTCCGCCGGAGAGCTGGCCGGGATAGGCGTCGGCCTTGTCGGCCAACCCCACCTTCTTCAGCAGCACGCGCGCCTGCTCCTGGGCCTGAGCGGGCGGCAGCTTGCGCACGCGAATGGGCGCCAGGGTGATGTTTTCGAGCACGCTCATGTGCGGGAAGAGGTTGAAGTTGTAAAAGACCATGCCCAGTTCGCGGCGAACGAAGCTGAGTTGGGCAGCAGTCAGACTGGAGGAGAGCTGCTGGCCATCGATGGTTATGACGCCGCTGGTGGGGGTTTCGAGATAGTTGATGCAGCGGATGAGTGTGCTCTTGCCCGACCCGCTCGGCCCGATCACGGCGACGCACTCGCCACGCTTCACCGCGAAATCAACGTCTTTGAGAACATGCTTGTCGCCAAAGTACTTGTTCAGTCCACGCGCCTCGATCATCAGGGAGGTTCCGCTGGCGGCGGAGCCTGCCTGTTCTGACCCAACAGCGTCGGGGGTCGGGAGATCGGTGTTGGCCATGCTGCGTCCCCTCGGTGAAGATGCTGCCCGGCATGGTCACGGGCCAGTGGCGAATCTGGCGATTCGCCAACCGGCCCCGCATGACCGTTGTTGTCTTGTACTACGCGCGGCGCGAGCCGTTCACTCACACCACGTCATGATACATCGAACTTGGCCGCAGTATACACATATGAGGGGGATGTAAACAGCATGATGTGTTGGCCACACTGTCCATAATTCATCATCATCGCCTGTGTAGCGCGCGTTCAGGCCAGCGCACGGGTGATCGTCTCGGTCGCGCGCATGCCGTAGCGCTCCAGCTCGCGCAGGAACGCCAGCGGCTCGAAGACCAACTCCGCGCCATGCGCCCCTGTGACCCGCGCTGCGCCGCTCGCCAGCAGGATGCCCGCGATGGCCAGCGGCGCGCCAGTGTCCACATCGCCCGCGCCTACGCCCCACGGGCGATAGGGCAGCACGACCATCTCCTCCACCAGCCGCGCCGGGGCGCCATCGCGCGTTCCCTCCGCGATCACCCGCAGCACATCGCAATCGCTCGGCTCGACAGGGGCCGTGTCGGCGGGCGTGGTCGCCGCCTGGCGCGCCGCCAGCAGCGCCACCATCACCTCGCGTGGGGCCACCCGAACGCTTGCGCCGCGCTTCGTCCCGCGCGCCTCGATCGGCTGGACACTCGCGAGGCCGAGGTCTACAAGCAGCCGGAGCTGGGCGAGGAAGGCGGGCGGGAAGGCGATCTTGAAGCTGGCGTGGCGCAGGCCCTTCGCGCCGAAAGAGACAGGGAAGAGCGCCACCTCCGAATGCAGCGTATACATTGCCGTGGCCTGGCCGACCGGCGCCGGAAACTCAATCGCCTCGCCGCCGCTCATCGGCGTCGCCGCGCTCCACGCGCCATCGGCGTAGACCATCGGCTCCAGCGTGCATTCATCGAAGATCGTGCGGATCGAGTAGGGAGGGACGAAGGGCGCGTCGGTCGAGCGGGCGTCGCCACAGCCAATCCGCACGTCCAGCCGCTCAACCGTGTCGAGATGGTCCACCGCGACCCGCGCCAGCACATTGGTAATGCCCGGCGTGCTGCCGACGCCAAGCGCGGCGGTGACGCCCGCCTCGCGGAAGGCGCCATCCAGCTCATACTGGCGGCGGGTCATGTGGAACAGCCCGCCGAGGTCGGCGTAGGGCGCGCGGGCGGCCAGCGCGGCGCGCATCACCTCCAGGTTGAAGGTGTAATCGGTTGCGTTCAGCACGGCGTTGGCGCCTGCCAGCAGTTGTGTGGTCGCCGCCACGTCGCGCACGTCGCAGGCGGCCACGCGGACCTTCTCGCGGCCACGCTCCAGCCCGGCGACGACCCGCTCCGCCGCCGCCACGTTCATATCGCCGACGATGATCTCCGCGACGCGCTCATCTTCGGCCAGCGCGCGCACCGTAATGCGGCCCATCGCGCCGCCACCAAGCACTACCAGACGCACAGGGGAACCTCACTGTACTGGCGCGCCAACGCAGGCGCGGGTGAAAGAACGCGCCCCAGGCGTCGCGCGGACTGGCTGGCCCGCGTGAGCGTCTGGAGCGCTGGGGTAACTGTCACATAGCGGTATCCGCGCCAGATTAGACGGTGGCGACCTCGGTCGGGCTGGCCTGCTTGCGGCTCGCGCGAGCGGTGGCGCCGTTGACGGCGACCTCCGCGGGCGCGGGGACGCCGACGCTGGCTAGCGAGACCGTCTCACCTGTCACGGGCGCGGCGGAGACCGCCTTCAGCGTGTCCTCCAGGCGGTTGAGCACCTCGTCGATCTCGTCATACTCGATGACCAGCGGCGGCTCGATGCGAATCGTCTGCGCGCTGATGAGTGTCCCAGAGAGCAGCACACCACGATGGAAGAGACCAGAGGAGACCTTGTAGCCCGTCTCGGCATTGTGGAAGTGCTGGCCGATCAGCAGGCCCTTGCCAGTGATTCGCTCGTAGATCGAGTCGTACTCGCTGGCGAGGACTTCGAGACGCTGCTTGAAATAGTCGCCCTTCTCGGCGGCCTGGCGTGGCAGGTCTTCCTCCAGGACCACGTTGATCGTGGCGATGGCGGCGGCGCAGGCCAGCGGGTTGCCGCCGGTCGTCGTCGTGTGGAAGAACGGGTCGTTGATGAACGGCTCCCAGACCTTCTTGCTGGCCATGAACGCGCCAATCGGCATGACGCCGCCGCCGAGCGCCTTGGCCGAGCAGATGATGTCGGGGGCCACGTTCCAGTGGTTGACGCCCCAGAGCGCGCCGGTGCGGCCCAGGCCCGTCTGCACCTCGTCGGCGATCAGCAGCACGCCATACTCGTCGCAGATGGCGCGCAGACGTGGCCAGAAATCGTCGGGCGGCACGATAGCGCCCGCCTCGCCCTGCACCGGCTCCATCACCACGGCGGCGATCTCATTGCCGACCTCACGCGCGATGCGGAGCTGCTGCTCGACCGCCGAAGCGTCGCCGAAGGGGACGTGGTAGACGTTGCCGAGCAGCGGCATCGCGGGTTTGCGGAACTTCGCCTTGCCCATCAGACTGAGGCTGCCCGCCGTCTTGCCGTGGAAGCCGCGCACCGCCGCGATGAAACCGCTTTTGCCCGTCGCCGCCTTGGCGAACTTCATCGCGCCCTCAACCGCCTCAGTGCCACTGGAGACGAAGAAGGCGTACTGGATGTCGCCGGGGGTGATCTGGGACAGCAGGTCGGCCAGCATGCCGCGCGGCCAGTCGAGCAGCTCCTGGGTGGGCATGGGGGCGCGGTCGAGCTGCGCCTTGACAGCGGCGACGACCTTCTCATGCGACCAGCCCAGGCTCAGCAGTCCGTAGCCGCCGAGGCAGTCGATATACTCGCGGCCCAGCACGTCGGTGAAGGTCGCGCCACGCCCGCTCCACTCGACCGCAGCGAAGTCGCCGCCCTCCGTGACGGACTTGCGATATTGCAGGAATCCCGAATTGAAGTGTTCAGCGAAGTTGTTGACAGTCAGCCGGGCAAGCGCCTGCGCCTGGTCCGGCGAGAGCGTTGGCGAATGGATGATGTCGAGGTACTTGCGCGCTGTGCTCAGCGCATCATTGCTCTTGGACTTGCGAGAACCGTTCATAACACTCCTGTATAGCGGGTGGAGACAATCGCCTGCGCGTGCGCGCCATTGACTGGCGTCGCGCGGATACGCTGGGAGCCTGCGAAGAGCCTACCCGAAGCCTGACATCCCAATCACTATCGGCGTATGTCAGGCTTCGGACTGCTGCCTCGCGCGGTTCCCGGCGCCTGTGGCCGACGGCGCGCTCAGGCGCCGTGGCTCGCCGCGCCCTCGGCCCGACCCGCCTGGCGGGCGCATAACATGAGGGACACGCGACTGGCGAGATTTGCGAAACGACATGGATACGGCGAACCGTGCTGGCGAGCCGCATCGCATGTGCGCTGGGCGCCGCGCGTTCCGTCAGCCCGCCGATGTGGCGGGGCAAAATGGATGTGCGCGGCTACCGGCGACCATCCCAGCCGCATGAACGCGGACGGACGACGCCAGATGACTAGAGGACTGGACTATGTGGACAGCTACAGGGCCGATGACGGACTACACGGGCGAACCGGCAAAGCATCGGCGGGCGTCCCACCACTGGGGATGCGCTGGGACGCGGCGCCACGCGGGCGCGCGGAAAGGGGGTTGTTGGAGCCGCTACGAATAGCAGGTAGCGCGATGGAACCCTTTGTAGGGCATGTAGCATCTGAGGAAGCCCGCTCTCGCGAGCTCGGTCAATGAAGGGTCTGAAGGTTTCATAATGACGTTCTCCCAGTACGTCGGAAGGGTTGTCTTGCTTCCTAGTGTACTCAGCCCCAGGCGAAAAGGCAAGTCAGTGTTTCGGTCTGGCGCCGCCAAAGAATTCTGTACAGGCTGGCATAGAAGTTGGGCGCCCCACATGACGGGCGGCGTGGTACAGTCGGCATGAGCGCCCACACGAGCGGACGGCTGAGGAGCGAACAGAGAGGCGGGTCGGCGGGGCGATGACCACACAACGCGCGCCAGGAGCGAGCGCCGATGATGCGGCGAGCGCGGCGGCAGGCAAAGCGTCGGGCGAGGCATCGGGCAGCCCGTGGCCTGGCGCGGCGGGGTTCGCGCCGTGGCGCGCGGAGCTGACGCCGGAGGTTGCGCAGGCGTTGCGCCTGTCGCCTCTCGCCAGCCTCGGCGCCGCTGCGCTGGATGCGGTGGATGTCGTGGTGGTCGGCGCGGGCATCGCGGGACTGAGCGCGGCGTGGGCGGCCAGCGCGGCGGGCGCCCACACGCTGGTCCTGGAGGCGGCGGAGGGCATCGGCCACGGCGCGACCGGGCGCAACGCGGGTATCCTCAGCGCGGGCATCAACATGGGGCTGGCCGACCTGCCGCCCGATGGCCCCGACGCCGCGATGTGGCCCGCGACGACCCGCGAGCTGCTGGCGCTAGCGGAGGAGGCGGCGCAGCCTGGCGCGCTGCTCGCAGCGACGCTGACGGGCGCGCTGAGCCTGGCCGAGACCGCTGCGGCTGCGCGGCGGCTGGCCCGCGAGGCCCACGCGCGGCAGGCGCTGGGGCTGCGCGCCGAGTTATGGGCGCCCGCGCAGGTGGCGGCGCGCACGGGCGGGCGACTGGAGACGCGCGGCGTGGTCGAGGCGCTCTGGCTGCCCGATGAGGGGCGCATCCAGCCGCTGACCCTGCTGGCGCGCACGGCGGAGTGGGCGCGGGCGGCGGGCGCGACACTGGCGGGTGGCGCGCGGGTGGCGGGCTGGCGGGCGCGCGGCGGCGCGGGCAAGGCGCGGCGCTGGGCCATCACGCTGGCGGATGGCCGCGAGCTGAGTGCGCGTGGGCTGATCGTGGCGACTGGGCCTGTGCCGACGGCGAACGCGCGTATCTACGCGCTGGCCTATGCGGTGGACCTGCCCGCCGATTTCCCGCTCTTCTGGGACGCTGCGCCCTATACCTATTGCGACTATCGCCCTGGTCCCGGCTACCTCGTGAGCAGCGGCGGGCGCTATGGCCAGGCGGGCGGCTCCCCGCGCGAGGCGGCGTACTATCGGCGGCTGGAGCGCGGCGCGCGGCGCTGGCTGCCCGAGCTGGCGCAGGCGACGCCGAGCCACGCCTGGGCCGTCGATCTGGATGTCAGCGCCGACCTCGCGCCACGCCTGCGTGAACTGGAGGCGGGCGCGGCGGGCGTAGTTGTCGAGGGGCTGGGCGCGCTCGGCGTGCTGCCCGGCGTCATCCTGGGGCGGCGCGCGGGTGAGCGGATAGCGCGCCAGACGCGCTGAGTCGCCCGCTCCGGCTCAGGAATTGGCCAGCAGGCGATAGATGTAGCTGGTGATGGCGTTGACGCTGCCGAAGTTCTCTGGCGTCACATCGGCCTCGTTGACCTGCGCGCCATAGGTCTCCTCGATGAAGAGAACCAACTCCAGCACGCCCGTCTCATCGAGAATCGCGTCCTCGACGAGCGGTGTGTCGTCGGTGAAGGTCGTCGCGGTCCCACCAAAGAGGAAGTTCGTCACGACGTATTCGTGAATCTGCCGCTGGATCAGGTTCATGCCCCCCAGGGCGGTTGAATTCTGCATGCTGCCCGCATCCTCCCCGCGCATAGCAAGACAATCGCCGTGGCCCCAGCAGGGCCGTGCGCCCTCCACTATACTCCATCGCGCAACGTCTTTCATCACTCCTCCGCGCCCAGGCGCTCGCGGAGCAGGCGGCGCAGCGTGGGGGCGATGGCGGTGGCCAGCGCGGCGTTAGAGTGGTAGGCGAATCAGCAGGTTGCGCCACTCCTCGTGGGCGCTCAGTCGCCAAATCTCCAGCACAGCGTCTATCGACCTGCCTATAGGGAATTCCTGCGGAAGCAGCATCACGCCAGGACTATGCGCGCCTGGCGCCAGTTGCGCAAGGAAGTCATAGAAGTGGTCAGGCATGGTGCGCTTGTCATGGGAGAGCAGAATGCGGTCATGCTGAGCGGCCCAGGCAAGCACATCAGGGTCTGGCGCGTGGAGTATTCCAGCCTCAGGGGCGGAAATGATGTCG
>DASVWQ010000257.1:0-11338 GCA_036393135.1 Ktedonobacterales bacterium | reverse complement strand
TCAGCTCCAGGTCGAGGGTAGGCGCAGGGTCGTTCCTGCATGCGAACGCCTGTAGCGCGGTCTCCTCCTTTCCGATCAGGGGAGAAGCGTGATCTATCCACAGCGCGACGAGGGGTGACGATCCTGCCGCGCGATGTGGCGAAAGTCGCATGACAAGCGGACGCGCATATATCAAAGGATAGTGTCTCCCCACGGTTGGCTGTAAAACTCAAACCATAAGCGGGGAGACATCATTCTGTATGTTTGTCGCAGTGTAACATAGGACCGCGCGTAAAGGAATACCCAAGAATGCGCTGCCACGAAAAATCTGGTATCATTGCGATATGTCGAGCGAGCGCTATCCGCCGCCCGATTCATTTGCTGTCGCTATAGCGTCAGGCGGCGTCGCCAGTGTTGGCAGGCGTCGCGAAGTGCGAAGGGGGCATGTATGGCGTCTCCCCAGGATTCCTCTGGCACATCCACAACTATCGACGCGCTGCTGCAAGAAAACCGGCGGTTCCCTCCATCAGCCGAGTTTACCGCCAACGCCAACGTCCGCGATCCATCTGTCTATCAGCGCGCCCACGACGACCCTGAGGGGTTCTGGGCGGAGGCCGCCAACCGGCTCGACTGGTTCCGACGCTGGGACAAAGTGCTGGAATGGGACGCCCCCTGGGCCAAGTGGTATGTCGGCGGCCAACTCAACGCCTCCTACAACTGCGTGGACCGCCACAACAAGACCTGGCGCCGCAACAAGGCCGCCATCATCTGGGAGGGTGAGCCAGGCGACTCGCGCACACTGACCTATGGCGACCTCTACCGCGAGGTCAATGAGTTCGCCGCCGTGCTGCTCGACCTCGGCGTCACCAAAGGCGACGTGGTCGCCTTCTACATGCCGATGATCCCGGAGTTGGCGATTGGCCTGCTGGCCTGCGCCCGCATCGGCGCGCCACACACCGTCGTCTTCGGCGGGTTCAGCTCCGACGCCCTGCGCGACCGCGCCATCGACTCGCAGGCCAAGGTCGTCGTCACCGCCGATGGCGGCTGGCGGCGTGGCAACGTCGTCGCGCTCAAAGACATCGCCGACGCCGCCGTCGCGGAGGCGCCCAGCGTGCGGAACGTGCTGGTCGTCCAGCGAGTCGGCCCCGAAAAGCATGCTGTCACGATGGTCGAAGGGCGCGATATCTGGTACCACGACGCCGTGAAGCGCATCTCGCGTCGCGTCGTCGAGCCGGAAGTCCTCGATAGTGAGCATCCGCTCTACATCATGTATACCTCCGGCACCACTGGCAAGCCCAAGGGCCAGATGCATACCACGGGCGGTTATCTCGTTGGCACATCGCTCACCCACGAGTGGATCTTTGATCTGAAGGAAGATGACGTCTACTGGTGCACGGCGGACATTGGCTGGGTCACGGGCCACAGCTACATCGTCTATGGTCCGCTGGCCAACGGCGCCACCTGTGTGATGTATGAGGGCGCCCCCGACTTCCCCGACAAAGACCGCTTCTGGTCAATTGTCGACAAGTACCGCGCGACGATCCTCTACACCGCGCCAACCTCCATCCGCACCTTCATGCGGTGGGGCGACCAGTACCCCGCCGCGCACGACCTCTCGTCGCTGCGCTTGCTCGGCACCGTCGGTGAGCCGATCAACCCTGAGGCGTGGATCTGGTACAACCAGCACATCGGCAAAGAGCGCTGCCCGATCGTGGATACCTGGTGGCAGACGGAGACCGGCATGATTATGATCTCGCCGCTCCCCGGCATCACGGCCACCAAGCCCGGCTCGGCCACCATTCCGTTCCCCGGCATCGAGGCAGACATCCTCGACGAGAGCGGCCAGAGCGTGCCAGCCAACACTGGTGGCAATCTCGTCATCAGGCGCCCGTGGCCGGCCATGTCACGCCGCATCTGGGGCGACCCGGATCGCTACGTGCGCACCTACTGGGACAAATATCCCGGCATCTACCTGACCGGAGACGGCGCGCGCCGCGACGAAGATGGCTACTTCTGGCTGCTGGGGCGTGTGGACGACGTGCTGAACGTCTCTGGCCACCGCATCGGCACGATGGAGATCGAGAGCGCGCTGGTCAGCCATCCCGCCGTCGCCGAGGCCGCTGTCATCGGCGCTAGCGACCCGATCACTGGCCAGGCGATAGTCGCGTTCGTGACGCCACGCGGTGGCACGGCGCCCAACGACGCGCTGACGGCGGAGCTGCGCGAGCATGTGGCGCACGCCATCGGCGCGCTCGCCCGCCCAAAGAAGATCTACTTTACGACCGAGCTACCAAAGACACGTAGCGCCAAGATCATGCGCCGTCTGCTCCGCGACATCGCCGAAGGCCGTGTGCTGGGTGACACCACCACGCTGCTCGACCCGAATATCGTGGCGCAGATCAAGGATCAGTACGAAGCAACCGAGGCATAGCCTCACCGGCGGCGTCACCCTGTGTGGCTCAACGACGAGCTTCTTCAGGCCAGCGCGCATGACACGCCTGGGCGTCTCGCGGATTCTTCCGCCCAACGCCCAGGCGTGTCGCTGTCCGCGCGGCGCCAGCCAGTCCACCGCATGGAGGAGCAGCAGCATGAAACAGCGTCCGGCGCCAACCAACGGCGCTCAGCCAGCCCCTGTCTACAACATTATCGGCGAGACGGTGGCGCTTGGCCCTGGCAACCGCGATGAGTTGATCGACCTCTTCTATCGCGGCGACAATGACTTCGCCGTCACCATTTTGGCGGGCGATCCGCTGGCGCCACGCCCCCGCGAGGCCTTCGAGGCCGAGTATGACCGCGACGCGAAAGAGCGCCATCCGCACTGGATTAGCTTTCTCATCTACGAGCTTGCCACTGGCGTCCCGTTTGGCGGTGTAGGTCTGCGTGACATCGACCTCACCACAGGCAGTGCGGAACTGGGCATCAGTATTGGCCGCAAAGACTACTGGGGACGCGGCTTCGGAACCGAGGCCATCACGCTGGTCCTCGACTACGGCTTCACGGTGCTGGGGCTGCACAACGTCTTGCTCACCACCTACGCCTATAATGAGCGGGCGCTCCGCAGCTATCGCAAGATCGGCTTCACGGAATTTGGGCGGCGGCGCGAGGCCATGCGCATTGGCGACCGTCGCTATGACATCGTCTACATGGACCTGCTGCGCGCCGAGTTCCACAGCCCCTACAATCCTGTCGTCCCGCTGCCAGATGAGGCGGCGGACTGAGCGAAATGAGCAGTGAGAGCGCGCCTCACAGCGTCCAGCCGTAAGAGCGCGCTCCCTTCTGATCTCTACACTGCGTAGCGACCCACGCCTCAGCCGCGCTTAACCAGCGTGCGCGGGCGTGCGCAGTGGAGCCGTGCGCGCGGGCATCTGATCGGCCACCTTGCGATTGACCGAAGCCAGCGCATGGGCGAAGAGATAGAGCGCAACCACCCCAACACCCGCCAGTGAGAGCCACATGAGGCCCAGCGCCCACGAGACATTCGAGTTTGTCGTGAGGAATGTCGCCAGGCCAGACAGGTTCGTCTGTGACGCCGCCTCCACGGCGAACACCTGCGGGAAGTAATAGAGCGTGGCGCCAATCACCATGAAGACAGTCGAGAGGCGGTAGGCGTTGATGTCGTCATCCACCCGCCGTACCAGCTTGACCGCCAGCGCCAACAGCAGCGCAAGCGCCGCCAGCGAGCCTGTCAGCGGCAGCGCGTCGTTCGCGACGATGCTCGGCTCAAAGAAGATCCAGCTCAGCGCAAACGTCACCAGCAACAGCGCGTCGCGCATGAGCAGATAGGACATCCACCAGATGTCGGCGCCAAGTCGCAGCCCGCAGCGCCGTAGCGTGCGGATGACATACGGTCGCCCCAGGTGCATGATCAGCGACATAGTCCACAGGACTGGCAAGAACGCGACAATCGTGGCGACGAGCCACTGTGAGCCACCCTGTACCAGCGCGTTGGTGATCGCCGTGGCAATATCTTCGGGTTTCATCGTGCAGCCTCCTCCAACGATCTCAACGTGTTATTCAGCGGCGGGCGCGACACGCGCTTCCAGATCAGCGCGGCCACCCGTGCGGATCGCGTAGATCGCCGCATACGCGCCCATGACGGCCAGCAATCCGATCGAGACATAGGCGAATCCAACCGCCCAGACTGGATTCGAGGCTGTCACCATCCAGGCGGTAATCGTTGCCCACTGCCCAGCGGCTATGGCGTTCGCCTGCACACCGAGCATGTACGGTACGAAGTAGAACAGCGCGCCAAGGCCCAGCAAATACGTCACCAGGCGGAATGCGCGCGGATCGTGGTCAGGATCACCCGTCAGCTTGAGCAGGAGTACGGCGAAGAGCGTCGCCGCAGCCAGGCCGCCTGTAATCGGCAGGTTGTCACCCACAACCACATCTGGGAAGAAGAACATGAAACTCATCACGACGCCCGACACGATCAGCAGGTCGCGGGCGGCGACGTACACCAGCCAGAGCAGGTCCGCGCCAAGGCGCAGCGTGAAGCGATCGATCATGTCGAGGATGTAAGGGCGCCCCAGGTGCAACCCCAGAATGGCAAGCCAGACAATCGGCAACACAGCTGCGAGCGTTCCTTCGAGAAACTGCTCGCCGCCCGCGTTGATACCGGACACAATTGCTCCGGTCAGGTCAGGAATGTTCATCGCGACTCTCCTCGTTTGGCTCTGAACAGCGCACGCTATCTGCGTGACGCCCCAGTTGGCGCCGTTGCAGTGGTCGTTTCGGATGGCGCGCCAATCACGCGCACACTTGGGCAGAGGTAGGCCAGGTCGCAGCGCAGGCACCGCGACGCCTCCTGCCGCGCCTGCCGCTCGGAGAGTCCGAGGGCGAACTCCAGATTCTTCGCGCGGGCGTCACTGGCTGGCCGCAGCGGCATCAGCGCGCGCGCAGTGGGCCGCAGGTCCAGCGAGACCCGCCCATTCGCCGGAAGCTGTGACACACGCTCGAATTCATCGTCGGGCATCTCGGCCACGGCGTCGGGCGCCAGCCGCCGGAGATAGGCGTGAATGTTCTTGGCCGCTTGCCGACCATGCGCCGCAGCATGAATGATCGTCTTCGGTCCGTAGGTGATGTCACCAGCGGCGAAGACACCGGGCGCGCCAGTCGCCAGTGTCGTAGGATTGATGAGCAGCCCGCCCCACGCCGCAACTTCAACGCTGGTTCCAGAGGGCAGGAACGACGGGTCGGGCGCCTCTCCAATGGCCACCATCAGGTAATCCAGTGTGAACTCGAACTCGGAGTCTTCCACTGGCGTGACAGAACGCCGCCCGCTCGCGTCCGGCTCGCCTTGCGCCATCCGTTGCAGCCACATCGCAATGACGCCGCCGCCATCGCCCACCAGACTCACCGGCGCGGTCAACTCATGCAAGGTAATGCCCTCTGCCAGCGCTGCCTCCACCTCCTCCGGTTGCGCGGGCATCTCGGCCCGTGTGCGCCGGTAGAAGATGTGGACCTCGCTTGCGCCAGCGCGGAGCGCCGAGCGCGCGGCGTCCATCGCCGTGCTGCCGCCGCCAACCACCGCTACAACTCCATGAATGGCGGTCTCTGGTTCCAGGTTGTAACGCTTGAGGAAGGTGGTCGCGGGCATGACGCCGCCCAGGTCCTCGCCAACCACCCCCAGACGCTGGCTTCGCTGGGCGCCAACCGCCAGTAGCGTGGCGTCATACTGCCTTTGAATCTCGGCCAGCGAGATGTCCAGGCCAATGGCGGTATTGAGCCGGAACTCAACTCCCATATCCTGTATCGCGTTGATGTCGCGCTGAAGCTCTGCACGCGGTAGGCGATACTCTGGTATACCGATAGCCATCATGCCGCCTGCCACAGGCATCGCATCGAAGAGCGTCACCTGGTAGCCACGCCGCGCCAGATAATAGGCTGCGCTCAGGCCGGTCGGCCCCGCGCCGACAATCGCGACACGCTCCCCGTAGAGCTGCTTTGGTGGCGTCGTATGGCGTTTCCACGGCGAGCCGTGATCTGTCGCAAACCGCTTCAGATCACGTATCGCGATGGGCGAGTCGAACTCGCCTCGCCGACACGCCGCCTCACAGGGAGCCGTGCAGACGCGCCCACAGATCGCGGGGAACGGATTCGGCTCCGCCGCCACCGCTAGCGCCTCATCGTAGCGACCATCGGCGATGAGGCTCACGTAGAGTCCCGCATTGGTGCCAACAGGGCAGGCCGCCTGGCACGGCGCGCGCAGATCTTCCTGCCGTTCTCCCAGCCAGGTGCGCCAGCTCTGCCAGGTCGCCGTTTTCTCCGCCACGCGCCAGGTGTGCTCGTCGCCCCACGGCTGCTCACCAGGCTCAGTGGGCGTCGCGCGCGTGTAAGCGTCGAGCGGCTGCCAGCCGTCCGCCTCTGGAGGAGGCGTGACCACACCGCGCCGGGCGAAGACAACATCCTGCCGCCCGGTCTGGATCGTGATAGCGTTTGTCGGGCATTCCTGAGCGCACACCTGGCAGCCGATACAGGCGGCAACCTGAATGGGCGCCATCATCATCCACTCCCGCGCGCCATTCGCGCCGGGAATCGGCGTCAGCCGCTCACTCGGAGTGGCCAACTCACCATCTCCGGCCGGACGTGTCATATCGAGACAGCGCACCGGACAGAGATCCATACAGATGCCGCAGTTGATGCATGTCTCCTCATTGACGTGAAATTTGAATGCCATGCATTGCCCCTTTCAACGAGAGTAGGGAAAGCGCCTCCCACGCTGTGCGTGTGCAAATTGTGATGATCGCCGCTCACACCAGGTTCTCGGCGGCGCGCAGTCCTGTCACAAAAGCGTCACATCGGTTTCGCATTCCTCACACCTGCCCGCTCGCACAGCGCTATACTGAGGCAGTCGACAGGCGCCAGGACAGATGGTGGAGGGGAACCCATTGCACGTGGACAGTAAAGAGCCAGCTACGCCAATCCGGCTCATCGCGACTGATCTCGATGGCACGCTACTGCGTGATGACCGCACCATCTCGCCGCGTACACGGGCCACGCTGGCGCGAGCGGTCGCGGCGGGCGCACGCCTGGTCCTGGTCACGGCCCGCCCGCCACGATTCGTCCAGGCCCTCACACAGACACTCGACGTAGCTGAGTTGGCCATCTGCTGCAACGGCGCCATCGTGTATGACACCCGCGCTGATGAGTTGCTGGAGCACATCACACTCGCTGGCGCCCACGCCACCGCGCTTGTATTGGCGCTGCGCGAGGCTGCGCCCGGCGTCACATTCGCCACCGAGGCTGGGCGAACCTTCGGCGCAGAGCCAGCCTATCTCGCCCTCGGCGCGCTCACCCAGCCCCAGGATGACCAGATCGCCGATGCGCTGACTCTCTGCGCCCAGCCCGTCACCAAACTCATCGCGCGCCATCCCACCCAACCCGCCGCCGACCTCTATCCGCTGGCCGAGCCGCTTGCCCGCGACCGCGCCGAAGTCACGTTTTCCAGCCAGCGCTTTCTGGAGTTCTCGGCGCTGGGTGTGGATAAGGCTGCGACGCTCGCGCGTCTTTGTTGTTGGCTCGGCGTCACCCCTGCCGAAGTCATCGCCTTCGGTGACATGCCCAACGACGCCGCGATGCTGCGCTGGGCAGGTTACGGCGCAGCCGTCGCCAATGGACATCCAGAGGCGCTCGCGGCGGCTCGTCTCATCACGGAATCGAATATGGACGACGGCGTGGCGCTGGCCATCGAGCGTCTGCTCGGCCTCTAACGCCCGCCGCGACTCGCCGCCGCGCTGGCTGATATAATGACCAGCAGCGGACGCGGAGCGCGTCTCTCGTGGCGCGCCCCACCAAAACGAGCGGAACTATGCGCGATTGGCGCTGACGAGGTGTGAGAGAGACCATGGGAAAACTGATCGACAAATTGCGGCGGATCGGCCAGGGCGGCAGCGGCTCGTTCGGCTTTGGCGGGCGCGGGCAGAGCGTAGGCGGGCCCGCGCGACCAGCCGCCGTCGTGGTGACGCTGGGGGCGAGTGAGGTCGCCGCCGCCGAGGCCGCCGCGAAGGCGGGCGTAGATGCGGTCATCATCGCGAGCTGGAAGCCCGGCGCCGACATCAGCGCCATCAAGACGGCGCTGGAGAGCGCGAGCACGCTCTGGGGCGTCGAGTACGACGGCGGCCAGGACGACGACGTGGTTGGCGCGGCGCAGAAGGCAGGCGCGGGCTTCCTCACGCTTGGTCCGGACGCGCCAGCCTCCGCGCTCTACGACAAGGCCGAGGGCTTCGACCGAATCGTCACGCTCACCGTCCCGCAAAGCGAGATGGACCTGCTGCACTACCGCATCGCGAACTCATTGCCCGCCCAGGCCGGCATGACGCCGCTGCCCATAGGGGTCGCCGACCTGCCATCCCTGCCGCTGAGTCAGGTAACGCGCCTCGCGCTGCTGACCGCGACAGCGCGGCTACCGATGTTTGCGGTGGTAGACGACGTTCCCACGCTACGCGCCACGCGCATGCTAGTCCGTCTCGGCTTCGATGGCGTGGTCATCGCGGGCGCAGGCATGAGCGCCAGCCAGGTCGGGAAGCAGATCGGCGCAGTGCGCGCCGACCTCGAAACCATTCCGGTCAATGAGGCGCTGGAGCATGAGGGCGTGAGCCTGAGCGGCCTGATGGGCGCGTCGGGACTTAGCGCGCAGCCGGGCCGCCGCGAACCAGACACAGACCCCGACCACGAATAGAGCCGCGCGTCGCAGCACGCCCCCCACCGGTCCTGTCTGGCGCGGGGGCGCGCTGCGAGATGTGGTACACTCGCCATACGAGTTGTGACGCCAACCGCATTCTGTCTCGCTTCCGTGGCAGATCGCTCGCGCGCAGGGCTACTGCGCGCTCGAACGTGGCGTTCGCATAGCCCCTGAGGTGGAGGGCATGGGAACAGACGACCGGGACGACGAGTACCGCGCGCGAGGACAGAGTCCTCGTCGGCGTGGCTCCTATGATAACGGCGCCTCCTCCGGTCGTTCTTCGCCACGCGGCCCGCGCGATGACGGCTACCGAAGTCGCCCGCGTGGCTACGACGATGACTCGCCTCGCTCGCGTGGCTCCAGCCAGCGCGACTACGGTCGCCAGGATGAGCGCTCCGGCGGGCGCTCCGACCGCGACGGCTACGAGCGGCGCGGGCGCCCCGATCAATCCTATCCGTCCAGCCGCCGCTCGCGTGATGACTGGGATGGCGGCGGGCGCGGCGACGCCTATGCGCGCGGCTCCGGCGCCAGTCGCGGCCCCCGCCCGCCGATGCGCGATGACCGCGATGACTACCGCCGATCGCGCGGGCCGTCGCCTGCCGACTCCGGCCCGCGCGGACGACGGCCCGGCGCGGCGGTCGCTCCGACGCGCGGCGGTCTATGGGGTGATGAGCCAGCTGCTCCCGCCGGACGACGGCGCCCCGACCCGCGCGATCCACGCGCCCTCCGCCGAGGCCTCGTCCAGGAGGAGGATGAGGAGGAGACATCGGGCGCGGCGGCCTTCGGCAAGGGTCTGCTTACCATCGTGTTGGCGCTCCTGATCGGCCTCGGCGCCGCCTACGGCTACTACGTCGTCAGCACGCCGAAGCCCCCCGCAGCCGCCACGCCCGATGCTACGCCGAGCGCATCGCCCAAGGCGTCGCCCAGCGCATCACCGAAGTCCACCGCTCCGGCCAAGAGCGCGCTGCCATCGCACGCCGCCTACGCCGCGCCAGGCGTCGCGGCCGCCCATGTCGCGTTTGTCTTCACGACTGACGCCAGCGCGGACTAGCGCCAGCAAGCGGCCGGGCCAGCATCCATTTCAAACTCCAGGTCAACATGACGCATGCAGCGCCGCTCTTCGGCGCATTGAAGGAAGAAAGCAGTATATGACAGACGCAGGCAGCGCCAACAGCGACATCGTTGCTCGCATGCGCGCGGACCTCATCGCCGCCACTCGCCAGCGCGACCAAGTGCGCATGGACACCATTCGCATGGCGCTCGATGGCTTCACGCAGGAGGAAGTCGCCCGCAGCCGCGCCGCGCTCAGCGAGCAGGACCGCGTCGCCATCCTCGACAAGCAGGTGAAGCAGCGCATCGAGGCGGCGGAGATCTTCAAGAACGCGGGCCGCGACGAGCTTTACCAGAAAGAGACGCGCCAGGCCGAGATCCTCAAGACCTACATGCCCGCGCGCATGACCGACGACGACGTGCGCGCGATCGTCGCCGGACTGATCGCCGAGCATGGCAAGGAGTTCAAGAGCGTGATGCCGCTCGCCGCGAAGGCCACCCGTGGCCTCGCCGACGGCAAGCGCGTCTCTGAGATCGTGCGCGAGATGACCGCCTGAGCCGCGCGATCTATTCGCCGCGCGTCGGAGCTTCCGTGTCCAGCGCGCGGGCGATGCCCTCGCCCGCCAGCAGCCCCGCCACGCTCGCCTGGATGATCCCCTGGCTCTGGCCAGCGCCATCCCCGGCGACAAACAGGCCCAGCGCCGCAGTCTGGAGCGTCGCGTCGGTCGGGTAGCCCCAGACGCGCTCCTCCGCCGGGCCATAGACCAGCCCATCGTCAGTGGCTACGCCTGGAGTCAGGCGCTCGATGCGCGCCAGAAACGCCTCGAACGCCTGCCAGTAGACTGCCGGTAAGACATCATGCAGCGCCCCCGCGGCAGCGCCGCTATCAGTTGGTCGCACAGGATTCGTAGCGAGCGCCGCCGCTCTCGTCGCCTCTCCCCGCCGCACATCGCCCAGCCGCTGCACGATCAGCCGCCCAGGCGCGCGGTCGTTCAGCGTCGGCGCGCACGCCTCACCGACGCGCCACTCGGCTCGCGCGCCCGCCACGCCTGGCTGCGCTAGAATCGCCAGCGTTGTCGTCGGACCTCGCTCCTCGCGTCGTAGCGCGGGGACACCGCTCGCCACCAGCGCCCCATAGCGCGCCACGGCGACGACCCGCCCGCCCGGACATGTCGCGTAGGTCTTGATGTATGCGTCACCTGCCAGCGCCATCTGCAAGCGGGGATCGGGGTTCACGTCCGTCAGCGGATCATAGACACTGGCGGGAATCTCCAGCCGGACGCCAAACAGGGACGGCGCCGCGACGACCTCGGCCCCCAGCGCCCCGGCAACCTGTTTCAGCCACTCCGCGCCATAGCGACCGGGCGCCAGCAGCAGCGTTCGCGCACGCAACTCGCGCGGGACAGCCGCGTCAATGCCCTCCGCAGCGGTCAGCGCCAGCGTGAAGCCAGCGCCCGTTCGCTCTACCGCGCTCACCCGCGCATGGAAGAGAAATCGCGCGCCAGCCGCCTCCAGCCGCTCGCGCAGCGCCGCCAGCGTGACCCGCTTGTCCTCCGGGCTGAGCCGCCGCGAAGGATAGCTCGTGACATACTCCAGCCCAGCCGCCTCGGCCTGCGCGATGGCCCG
>DASVWQ010000256.1:0-2004 GCA_036393135.1 Ktedonobacterales bacterium | reverse complement strand
CTCCGCCGCGCCCGCCAGGTTGATGTCCGCCGCGATGACCCGCGCGCCCTCGCTGGCGTAGCGCAGGGTGATGGCGCGCCCAAGCCCCGATCCTCCGCCAGTGACGATAGCCACACTGCCTTCCAGTCGCGACATGGCCTGATTTCCTCTCTGCTGATACATCACGTGCGCGCCAGCCCCCACCCCCTGGCCCCTCGCCCCCACGCGGGAGAGGCTGACTTCATGACAGGTTTTGGAGGGCGGAGGAGAGCGAGATTCATGGCCCACATTCTGCCGTGCAACCACGGAAACGTCAAACCAGCCGTGGGGACGCAGCGAGGAGTGTGTGACCATGCATCGTCCGGCATGGCTGCACGCGGTAGACCACGCAGGACGAACGGTGTTGGATGAGTCGCCTCGTCCGGAGCCAACAGCGGTTGCGGGACTGGGGTGGGGGGTGGGGGGCTGCGCCGAACAGGCGCGGGTGAGCCGGGCGAGCGCGGCCATCCCTGGGGTGGCGTAGGACCGCTCGAAGCTGCGGCGCGCCCAGCGGTGGTTGGCCACCCCGCGCCTGGAGGTGGCCCGCGCGCAGCGACGCCTGCTGCGGCAGGGGCGGGCGATTCCGCTGCTCTGGCGCGGCGCGCGGCGGGAGGTGACGGCGATCGGCGCGGATCTGCTCATCACTCTGGCCGCCTGCGGCGGGTCCGGCGGCGCGGACGGCTAGGCGCGAGGTCGTGCTGCTCGCCGATTGGGGGGTGTCAATCGCGCCAATATCACAAACGCATCACACCACACTCACAGTCCCCTCACACCTGCCCGCGCGCGCCTCTGGATGCGACTTAGGTCACACGGCGCGGGTCCTCGGCGCCGCTACGCTGTCACCAACGATTCTGAACGCCGTCACTCATCGGCGGCATTGGTCAGACAGTCATGAATCCAGCGTAATCGGAGATCCGAGGAGGTATCGGCGATGACCGCACCACATCTTGAATCCAAGCCCGATGCGGCGCCAAACGCGGCGCCCACCACCCAACAGCCAATCGAAGAGCTGGCGACGCCCGTGACGTCGGCCGCCGATGCCGCGAAGCCTGCCCAGCCATCATCTCCCAGTGTCGAGTACATCATCCCGACGGCGCCAGTGGACACCGCGCCGACGGCGGCAGAGCAGCTTTCCACCTGGTGGAATCACAGCGTGCCGCGCGGCGCCCGCACAGCCCTGACTCAGTTCCTGATGGCGCTGGTGGTCGTGTTGCTCGTGTTGCCGCTCTCCTCGGCGCTGGGCTGGTTCGGGCTGCACAACACCACGCCGGCCAGCTCGAATACTTCCAACACGATGACCCAGACGACGACCAGCATGAGTCCGTCGCCGAACGCGCCCGCCCACCAGCTCTACAATCCGGCGATGCCGCCCGTCTTGCAGGGCAATGTGGTCAACGTCAACCTGACAACGGAGGAAACCGTCCTCTCGATTGCGAACGGGATCGCCTACAAGGCATGGACCTTCAACGGCACGGTCCCCGGCCCGATCATCCATGTGCGACAGGGGCAGACAGTCCACTTCACGCTGACCAACAAAGACCCCAAGATGTCGCACTCGATTGACTTCCACGCGGCGCAGACCGCCTGGAATCTCAACTATCAGCCGGTGGCCCCCGGCGGCAGCCTCAGCTTCGACTGGAAGGCCAACTTCCCCGGCGCGTTCCTCTACCACTGCGGCACGCCGCCAGTGATGGAGCATATGGCCAACGGTATGTATGGCGCGATCATCGTGGACCCGGCGAACGGCTGGGCGACCCAGGCGCAAGAGTTCGTACTGGTGCAGAGCGAGTTCTATGCGCAGCGCCAGAGCGACGGGACCTATGGCCTGAGCAACACCAAGATGATGCAAGACATGCCTGACTTCGTGGTCTACAACGGCTACGCCAACCAGTATGGCCAGTCGCCGCTGGCGGTCAAGAAGGGCCAGCCGGTCCGCCTGTACGTAGTAAACGCCGGGCCATCACGCTTCTCGGCCTTCCATGTGAT
>DASVWQ010000255.1:0-14789 GCA_036393135.1 Ktedonobacterales bacterium | reverse complement strand
AGTGCGCTCCCGATCGCACGGACCCAGCCTGGGAGGATCGTTAGCGGCACATAGAGGCCGCTCACCAGCAGTACCAGATACCGATAGGCCCAGGTGATTGGATCCTGACCACTCTTGACCTCGAGGAGAAAGAAGAGGCTGCCGCCTGCGACACCCAGGCCCACGTTCGCGGCGATGAGCAGCAGGCAGACCAGAAACACCAGCGGAACGTCGATGTCTGCGCGCAGGCTGAGGCCGCCAACGAGCAGCGCCACCACCAGCGCCATGCCTTGCAGCGCGAGCGAGAAGCCAACATCCCATCCCAGTCGCCCTAGCAGGTTCGCCCAGATGCCATGAATAGAGAGGCGATACGTCTCGAGCCGTTTGTCCCAGAAGGCGTCGGAGATCGTGGTGAAGGGTCCATTCAGCGCGGCAAGGCAGACCTGATTGAGCAGGACACCAACGACTACATAGGCGAGATAGTTGCCGCCATACTGCGCCACCGAAGCGCTGGCCCCCGCATCGAGAAATCGTGCGGTGAAGTACCACACGCCCACCGCAGTCAGTTCCTGTGCGCCCGCGAGCACGAGGTTCGAGGGATAGTACCGCAAATTCCGATAGGCGAGCCACATGGCTGCGCCACACGCCCGTAGAAACGCCAGCGCGCCCCCCGCCTGTCGCTCCTCGGCCATCGGCGTTGCAGCCACTACTTCGCCCATGCTCCCTATGCTGGCCGCGTTCTCTGTGCTGCCCACTTCGCTACTAGTCTCCATGCGAGGCGTCCCCGTTTTTCCCCATGTCTTGGCTGTCCACGGTTTCCCCCGGCGATGGCGACTGCTGGCGGCGGGTCAGCGCCGCAAACACGTCAGTAAGCGTCACATGCTCCGCCCGCATGCTCACCAGCGCCAGGCGGCGCATACGCGCCCAGGCAAGCAGGGCAGGGGTGGTCGCACGCAGGTCGAGCGACTGCACAACCACTGTCACGCGCGCATCACGTTCGACTGTGACAGATGCCGCGGACGTGGTGACAATCGCAGCCCCTATCGCGCCAGGCAAACGCGCAAGCTCGCCCTCCCACTCGCCGCTGGTCGCCTCCGAGTCCAGCCGTCCTGTTGGTGGCTCCTCTATGTGACGCGCGATCAACGTGATGGGGCGCGCCAGATGGAGTGAGTGGCTCAATTCCGAGGTGGGCTGGTGCGCGATGAGTTCACCCTTGCGCAGCAGCGCGATCTCGCCACAGAGCTCCTCTGCCTCCTCCATCACATGCGTCGTGAGGACGATAGTCACCCCTCGCCCACGGTTCAACTCGGCAATCATCCGCCGCACCGAGCGCACGCCATCCAGGTCCAGCTTGTTCGTGGGCTCGTCTAGAAACACCAGGCGATTCTCGGCCAGCAGGGAGCGGGCGAGCGCCAGCCGCTGGCGCTGCCCCGCGCTGATATACATGGGCCAGAAGTCGGCTTTCTCGACCAGGCCCAGTGTGCCCAGCAGGTCATCAATCCGCGCACGCGCGCGCGCGCCACTCAATCCATAGATGGGCGCCCAGAACGCCAGATTCTGCCGCACCGTTAGATTATTGTCAATGCCGACATCGGCGGTCGGAGCGACCAGGCTGACGCGGGCGCGCACCTCCGCGTGCTGGCGCAGCAGGTCGTAGCCGAGCACTGTCCCGCCGCCACTGTCCGGTCGCAGAAGACCAGCAAGGATCTTGATCAGCGTCGTCTTGCCAGCGCCGTTCGGCCCCAGCAGCCCGAGAATGGCCCCAGGCGTGATCGACAGATCGATGGCGCGCAACGCCGTCTCCCGCCTGGAACCGGGCAGCCGATACACTTTGCCGATGCCACGTACAGCGATGATGTTGTCGCCCGCGCTGGCCACTCCCATCCCAGGCGTGTTGTCGCCGCGCTGCCCGTCCTCCGTCATTGCCATCGCGTCAACGTCCCCTGTCGTCGCGCCAATTCAACTCCCTGCCCGTATGCCAGGAAGCCGAGTGGCAGCAGCACAGCCGCCAACAACAGCAGCGCCAGCCCATCCACCGCAATCGGCGAGAGACCTCGCAACGCATACTGGATTGGTAATACAGGCGCATCGACCCGCGCGCCAGGGTCGAGCAGGCGTCGGAGCGCGTCGAAAGCGTAGGTGTGCGGTATCAGGCATGCAGCCCACTGGAGCGGCCTGGGCAGCACCGTGATGGGGTAGTACGCGCCCGCGAGCAGTGTGGCCAGCAACTGCTGGACAACAAACTGCACCGGTTCGACACCCTTCTTGATGTTGAGCAAGTAGAACGAGCTGGCGCTGAGCAAGCCGATGCCAAATCCTGCGGCCAGAAAGAGTGCGGTGAACAGCAGGGCCATCGGCCACGACGTGAAGTTGAAGGTCGCCCCGAACAGGAGCATGCCGAACCCAAAAGTGAAGAACAGGCGCGGATAATCGTCAATGATCGACTTGGTCATCAGGCCCAGGAGCGGCGTATAGATGGACATCGGACTGAGCAGGAAGAGGTCCATCGTGCCATTGAAGTAGCTGCGCTGGATCCGGATGTATGGGTCGCTCAGATTGGTGTTGATAAAGACATTGACGGTAACTCCAACGACGATGAACGACATGTAATTCGTGCCGTACGCGGGGCCAAGCGCGTGCCCCGCCTGACCGGAGAGTGTCTGGCCCAGCAGGAAGAACAGCAGCGTGGTCACAAATAGGTTGGTAAGCCACAAGACCTGATTGACACGATACGACTGCCAGATACGATACTCGCGCTGCCCGAACGCCCAGAGCGCAGCTACTTCGCGCCACAGGGAGCGGCGGTGTGCGCCTGACGGCAGAGCAGGCGCCCCCCCGCCATGCGGCTCCCGCTCCACACGCGGTGTACTGTTCGGAAAGGTGTTCACGGCGCATCCGCCTCCATCCCTGGCAGCGCCAGCACATCCTCCAACGTCGGCGCGGACTCCGCCAGAAACACGACCCGGCCATCTGGCTGTGTCACCCAGGCCAGCGCCTTCTCCAGCGCGTCAGGGACTCGCCGCGTGTGGATGCGCCACACCCGGACGCCCAGTGCGCCCGGCCGGTCGGTATACTCAGACGCCACAACACAGTTTGGCGCTGGTCCGGCTGGCATATCCATTTCCTCAGTGTGAATCTCCACGACCGTCAGGCTCCTGAGTCGTGCACGCAACTCGTCAGGTGTCCCAACAAGCGTGATGGCGCCTGCGCCCAGCGCCGCGATGCGGTCGGCGACCACCTCCATTTCCGCCGACTGGTGGTCGGTCAGCAGGATCGTCTGGCCACGCGCGCGCAGCGGCCCACGAATGAGATCGAGCATGGCGCGGGCCGTTAACGGATCAAGCCCGACAGTCGGTTCATCGAGCAGCACGAGCGGCGTGCGAAACAACAGCGCGCGAGCCAGGATTACGCGCTGGCGCATCCCGTTAGACAGCTGCGAAGGATACTTGCGCCGATCCTCCCACAGGTCCACGTCACGTAGCGCCTCCTCTGTCCGCGCGCGGGCCAACTGCGCAGGCATGCCGCAGAGCGACGCAAAGAAGCGCACATTCTCCTCTGCGGTGAGCGGCCACTCTAACCCCATCCAGCCTGTCGTCGAGACATACGAAACGCGCTTGCGGATCTCCACTGGCTGGTCCAGGGAGATCCCTGCCACCGCGCCATGGCCAGTCGTCGGGCTGATGAGGCCCGCGAGAATCTTGATCAGGGTAGTCTTGCCCGACCCATTCGGACCAACGAGCCCAAACACTTCCCCCTGCCGCACTGTCAGGGAGACATCACGTAGCGCCTGGACGGGTGGCGACGCGCTACTGGTGAGCCGCGCCACTCGCGCCGCATTGCGCAGCCACAGCGCAGGACCTTTCCACTCGAGCTTGGTCCCGCGCAGTGATCGCTCAACGCCCGCATACACCTTCGTGATGCGCTCAATCTCGACGATAGCGGTCATGTTCGCCCTAGCCGTATTCGCTATCGGCTCCGCAGGCGCCATCACACTTGCGCCAATAGCGTCAGCAGATCCTGTTCCGCCTCAGCCGCGCGCTCTGGATAGTACGCAATCGTGACCATGTCGCCCAGCATCATCACAGCCCGCCAGGTCACCAGGAAAGCGTCACTGACCGGCCGCTCTGCGGTGTAGCCCTCCAGCAGCGCCTCGCGGTCGGCAGGGCGGTTCCAGCGCCGCAGATCGAAGGCCGGATGACTGATGTAGGCGTCGCCGAAGTCGATCAGGCCGGAGTAGGCGCCACTCACCGGATCGACAAAGACATGTTCGAGATACGGATTCGAGTGCAGCGCGGCACGCTCGCCGGAGCGCTGCAGGGACGCCACCGTCCTCGCCCCGACTTGCTCCGGAGTGAGTGAGATACGCCACGGTCGCTGTTCGCCGCGGATCTCATCAACCAACTCGTTGAAATAGTTTCCAAACCGGATCTGTATGTCGACAAACGACTGGTCACCAGGGAAGAGGTCGCTGGCGATGAATGGCGCCAGCGGCAAGGCGTGGATGCGGCGGAGGGTCATTCCCAGCTGGCGCAGCGTGTCAACTCGCGCGCCGTCATCCAGATGCGCGCGACGCATCGCGATACCCGGCATGCGCGTCATCAGCGTGTACTCGATCTCGATGTCGTCTGGCGTGTCCGCAGCTACCCGCTCGCGTCCATAGCCAAGCACACGCGGCACATGCAGGTCCGGAGCCGATTCCGCGATCTGATTGAGAAAGAGAACCTCCTTCTCCAGACTCGTGCGCGCACGCAGTTGCTGTGGTCGCTGCGTCTTGAGAATCAGGGCGTCGTCGATCACATACGTGCGCGCTTCTCCCCCGGTCTCATCTACCTGCGTCACCATGCGCACGTTCGGCATATGCCGTCGGGCGAGTGACAGCGCAACGGCGCTCGATAACACAGGATCAGACGCATCTGGTTGCACATAGAAGTCTCTAGGCACAGCGACTTTCCTCCACAGACCGAGAACGCGATGTCCGATGCGCTCAATTATAGACGAATCCAGATGTATAAACGAATCCAGATGAATCACCGTTTGCGCGGAATCTACCTGAGCGAGCATAGCGCCGTGGAACGCAAGCTCACCTGACCTGCTCCAGGCGAGATGCGACGAGGCCCCCACTCCCGCGTCCAGGGGAATGGGGGCCTCGGTCAGTGGTCAGCGGACGCGATTACGCCTGCTGGGTGTGCAGTTGTGGGTTGGCGGGCTGGCGAATGATCGGCTCGCCAGTCGCCGTCACCTTCACGCGGTCGTCCTCGATGCTCAGCGTGGCCGTCTGGCCTGGCTGGAGTGTGTCGTTGAGCAGCGCGTCCGCCAGGGTGTCGTCCACGTTCGTCTGGATCGCCCGGCGCAGAGGCCGCGCGCCAAACTCCGGGTCGAAGCCCACGCGCATCAGGTACTCGCGCAGGTCGTCGCCGAAAGCCAGCGTGATGTTCTGCTCGCGCAGGCGGATGGCCGACTGCTCCAGCAGCAGGTCCACGATGCGCCGCAGCTCGTCGCGCCCCAGCGAGTGGAAGACCACGATCTGGTCGATCCGGTTGATGAACTCAGGCCGGAACGCGCGCCGCAGACCCTCCAGCGCCTTGGCCCGCTTCTGGGCCTCCTCGCTCTCCTGGGCCGTCTCGGCGTCGCCCCAGCGCGGGGCCATGAAGCCGATGCCCGCGCGCCGCAGTTCCTCGGTGGCGACGTTGCTGGTCATGATGATGACGGTGTTCTTGAAGTCCACCGTGCGCCCCTGACCGTCTGTCAGCCGCCCGTCATCGAGAATCTGGAGTAGCGCATTGAAGACCTCAGGATGGGCCTTCTCGATCTCATCGAAGAGCACCACGCTGTATGGGCGCCGACGCACCTGCTCGGTGAGCTGGCCGCCCTCGTCGTAGCCGACATACCCCGGAGGGCTGCCGAAGAGCCGCGAGACGGTGTGTCCCTCCATGTACTCCGACATGTCCATGCGGATCAGCGCGTCCGGGCTGCCGAAGATCTCGGTCGCCAGCGCCCGCGCCAGCTCGGTCTTGCCCACGCCCGTCGGCCCCATGAAGAGGAACGACCCAATCGGGCGGCGCGGGTCCTTCATCCCCGCGCGCGACCGGCGAATCGCCCGCGCCACGGCGCTGATGGCCTCGTCCTGGCCGATGACATGCTTGCGCAGGTCGCCCTCCAGGTTGATGAGGTTCGTGCGCTCCGACTCCAGCATCTGGCTCACTGGCACGCCCGTCCAGCTTTCGACTGCCCGCGCGATCTCGGCGGGGGTCACGAGCAGCGTTGGCGCGCCCTTCGTCTTGGCCAGCGCCTCGTCCAGCTTGCCCTGCAATTGCAGCTCGCGCTGGCGCAGCGACGCGGCCTTCTCGTATTCCTCGGCCAGCGCGGCGGCTTCCTTCTGCTGCTGCAAGTCGTTCAGCTCGCGCTCAAGGTCGCGCACCGCCTCCGGGCCGATCAGCCCGCTCTCGGTGGCCTCCAGCCGCAGGGCCGCCGCCGCCTCGTCCATCACGTCGATGGCCTTGTCGGGCAGGAAACGGTCGTTGATGTAGCGGTCAGAGAGCTTGACGGCGGCGTCGATGGCCTCATCGGTGATGCTGACGCTGTGGTGCGCCTCGTAGTTGGGGCGCAGCGCCTTCAACATCACGATAGCTTCCTCGACCGACGGCTCACCCACCTTCACCGGCTGGAAGCGGCGCTCAAGGGCGGCGTCCTTCTCAATGTGCTTGCGATACTCATCGAGGGTGGTCGCGCCGATGACGCGCAACTCGCCGCGCGCCAGGGCAGGCTTGAGCAGGTCAGCCGCGCCGACCGCGCCCTCCGCCGCGCCAGTGGCGACGACGGTGTGCAGCTCATCGATGAAGAGGATGACCTCAGGGTTCGCGCGGGCTTCCTCGATGATGTTCTTGACGCGCTCTTCGAACTGGCCACGGAACATCGCGCCCGCGACCATGCCACCCATGTTGACGGCGACGATGCGCGCGTCACGCAGGGTGGGCGGCACATTGCCCTCGACGATGCGGCGGGCGATGCCCTCGACGATGGCGGTCTTGCCGACGCCTGGCTCGCCAATCAGCACTGGATTGTTCTTCTGGCGGCGCCCCAGCACTGTCAGCACGCGACGAATCTCGCGCTCGCGGCCACTGGCCGGATCGAGCTTGCCGTCGCGGGCGTCCTGGGTCAGGTCGCGGCCATACTGGTCAATCGTAGGGGTCTTGCTGTGCTTGTTCGGCTCGCGCTGGGCGGTCGCCGTCCCCTGGGGCCGACCCGCGCCCGCCGTGGCGCCATTGCCGCCAAAGGGGCCACCATTGCCGTTGGCGCCGTTGCTGAAGAACGAGTTGAACATATTGTTCAGATCAGCGCCACCGGCCTCGCCATTCATCTGGCCAAACAGCTCCGTCGCGCAGGATTTGCAGTAGAAATGCTGCTCGCGGCGGCCATTGGTGATGGTGTTGAGCCGTACCTCGGCGTTGTTGATCTGGCAGCGTTCGCACTTTTGCATAGGTCTGTATTCCCCCTTATAGGGATGCGTGCGGCGCTCTACACGGCTTGCGCCTCTCCGCACGGTGGGTGGTCGTATGTCTCGCGTGGCGGGCGTCCCACGTTCGCGGGTCGCCGCGCTACTCCTCGTCCCCAGTCTCCTCGCCCTGGGCTAGCTGTGTCTTGCGTGGCCTGCCGCGCGGCTTGCGGGGTGGCTGGGCCGCCTCGAAGCGCTCGAATGCCTGGTCGGCGGTCAGTTGATCGCCTGCCATGACCATGTAGGCGCGGGTCCACAGGGTCGGAATCCGGGTGAGTTCTGGGAACTCGTCGCGCAGCACGCGCGACGTGTGCGCCTTGATCTGACAGATGATGCGATGTGGCGCCAGCGTCGGTGGCGCGGCTGCCGCGACGTACACCCGGTCGGGCATGATGACCACCAGCAAGGGATGAAACTCCACCTCGCTCGCGCGCTCTTCAATCAGGGCGCGCAACCGCTCGGCCACTTCACCCGTCAGACACGGTTTGGAGCGCATCGGCCCCCAAACGAAATGATACGTGATGCTCCACGTCTCATCGGCGTCTTGCGGGATATTGTGTATATCCACGTCACTCACCTACACATTATTATCGCAACCCGGCAGCATGTGTCAAGGGTCGCACGAACCAAATCTGTAGATTTATTGGCAGGGTCTACAGAATTAATTCTGCCATATGTACGGCGGGTATGGCCAGCGGGTTGTGCGGCTAGGGGTGGGGAGGCGCGAACTCTAGCGCAACGTTAACACGCGGGGCTTCAACCGCCCGCCTCCTGAAACTCAGCTTGACGGGCGCGCGGGTCGCGTGCTATGCTCATCGCAACGAAAGGAGGTGATGTGCAGTGAGTGAACGTTCTAGCCGCGCAGGCGGTTTGACTACTCTCCGCACCGTATCTCTGGGGGAGTATAGCTGCTAGCGTTCGCGCAGCAGTTTTGCCCGCGAGCGACCTTCGGGCCGCGTGCGGATAGCCGCCACGATGGGTGGGAGATTAATCTCGCCTGCGCGGTAACGACCGGGGTGATGGCCGAGTGGCTGTCGCCCCGGTTTTCTTTTTGTGATAGCAAGCCTGATCTGGAGCTGTTGGATGAGCGCGCTGGCGTGGTCAGCGCAGGTGTGCCATACTCACGTCAAATTCAAGCGGTCAGAACGCAAGAAGGGAGGCGCCCTATGCGGAAAAACACCATGATGTCTCACCAAGTTGTCGTTGAACTCTCTCCGAAAACACAACACCGAACAGACAGGAGCGCCATCCTTGCCAACCGATACCACGAGAGCCTACCTCAGCGTTGAGTCGGCGCCCGCTGATGAACCGATCATTGGGCGCTGGCTGTGGGCGCTTGAGGATACGCGCCGCGAAACAAAACTGGCGCTGGCCAATTTGGATCCTTCCCACCTCGATTGGGCGCCCTCGCCAGGCGAGAATAGTATTGGAACCCTGCTCTACCACATCGGGCTGATCGAGCTTGATTGGCTCTACGTCGAAGCGCTGGATAACGCGCCATGGCCCGAGGAGTTGAAGGCGCTATTTCCCATCGGAGCGAGAGACGCCCAGCAGGTCTTGAGCGTGATGCGGGATGTCTCGCTGAACGAACACTTGCGGCGTCTTGATACCCTGCGCGCGCATCTCCTGGCGGCCTTTCGCGGAATGTCGCTCGAAGAGTTTCGTCGCCCGCGTACCTTTCCCGAATACGATGTCACTCCAGAATGGGTGGTTCATCACCTGATTCAGCATGAGGCTGAGCATCGTGGGCATATCCAGATGCTTCGCAGTCTGGCGGAACACGTCCAGGGAACTCCGTAAACAAGACGCCAATCCGTTCGCTAATGGCGCGATTCCCACCCCATGGGAAGAGCGTCGTTGCGGGTAGGGTTGCCGTCGCGGGTTTCTGACGCCCGATCACGGCGCCTTCTGCGCGCCCTGCGCCGTGATCGCCGTCCAGAAGAGATTTGCCAGCGCCTGGTAGCCCGCGTCGGAGGGATGGAAGCCATCGCCGGAGACGTAATCGGGGTGGGTGGAGAGTGGCGAGTCGAAGAGGTTTACCAGTGTGTCGTGGTGGGCGGCCACTGCCGCGTCGATCACCTGGTTCCACTGCTGCGAGCGGGCGCGGATGCTAGCATAGGTGGCGGGCGCGCCGCAGAAGGAGCCGGACGCCACCACCTGACGCACGGCGGGTAGGACGCTGAAGTCAGGCGCATTGGCGACAAAGACCTTGGCGTGGGTCTGCGTCTGGAGTTGGCCCAGCAGGGTGTTGAGGTCGGCGGTGTACTGGCTGAGCGGCACGCATTGCTTGAAGTCGTTACCCACCAGCCAGACCGTGATGAGCGTGGGGCGTGCGGCGATGGCGTGCGGCGCCTCGTCGGTCAGCGCGGCGTGCAGCGTCTCGCCGCTGATGCCGAGGTTCAGCGCGATGGCCGTCTTGGGCAGCCGTGCGATGATGAGTGGCACATAGGCGGTATGGTTGGGGTCGCTGGCGCCCACGCCAACCGCATCCGACGCGCCGATGGCGACGTAGCTGACCACGGGGGCGGGTGTTGCGGTGGCCGTGGCGGCGGTCGTCGCGGTCGGGCTGGCGGGCGGAGCCGCGCCGACCTGCGCGGCGCCGCCTCCGCAGGCGGCGAGCGCGAGCAGCGCCATGACGAGCAGCGCGCTGGCGAGTCCCAGGCGACGATGTAGCTGGGGATGGACGCGACGTAGCATGTGGCCTCGATTCCTGTGGCTGCCGGGCTGGCCGGGGCGCGCCGGGCGGCTCCTTCACACTTCTGCGCGGGCGCCCGTTCGGGAATCGTAACCGCCACGTTCTGCAAGCGTCAAGGCGGCTGGCGCTTGCGTAGGGCGGACGGGCTCGCTATACTGACCTGCGGCGCGCGGCGGCGCGCGATTGGCTGAGAGCGGAGGAGCGAGCGTGTGCGCATTCTGGTGACGGGTGGAGCTGGCTACATCGGCAGCGTGATCGTCGAGGAGTTGCAGGCGGCGGGGCATACGCCGATTGTCTTCGATTCCTTCGTCAAGGGGCATCGCGCCGCGCTCCCCGCTGGGGTCGCCGTGGTCGAGGGCCAGATCACCGATACGCCGCTGCTGATCGCGACGATGCGGCGTGAGGCGGTCGAGGCGGTTATCCACATGGTCGGGTTGATCGAGGTCGGCCTCTCGGCGACCAACCCCGCCGCCTTCTTCGAGACGAACGTGGGCGGCAGCATGAGCGTCGTGCGGGCGATGATCGAGACAGAGGTGAAGCGGCTGGTCTTTAGTTCCACCGCCGCCGTCTACGCCGCCGACGCGCCGCTGCCCCTGCGCGAGGATGCGCCGCTGGCCCCCACCAGCGCGTATGGCGCCTCGAAGCTGATGGTGGAGCAGGTACTTCAGTGGGTCGCGCCTGTCCACAACCTGCGCTGCGTCGCGCTGCGCTACTTCAACGCGGCGGGCGCGAGCGAGCGCAACGGCGAGGCCCACGAGCCAGAGACGCACCTCATTCCGCTGACGCTGCGAGCCATCGAGCGCGGCGAACCGGTCTACATCTACGGGACGGACTATCCCACCGCCGACGGCACGGGCGTGCGCGACTATATCCATGTCCGCGACCTGGCCTCGGCGCACCTGCTGGCGCTGGAGAGCGCGGAGCCGGGCGTCGCCTGCTACAATGTCGGCTCTGGGACGGGCTACTCGGTGCGCCAGGTGATCGAGATGGCGCGCGAGGTGACGGGACGCCCACTTGAGGTGGTCGAGCGGCCCCGCCGCGCGGGCGACCAGCCCGCGACCGTCGCCACCGCCGAGCGCATCAGGCGGGAGCTGGGCTGGGAGCCGCGCGAGAGCGACCTGCGCACGCTGATCGCGAGCGCCTGGGCCTGGCGACAGGCTCACCCCAACGGCTACCCGGAGTAGCTCACTCCCCTCAGCTTGCGGTGATGATGACCGAGCGGGCGATGATGGCCGAGCCAGAGCGGGTTCCCGTGGCGATGATGGTGGCGCCAACGATCATGTTGGCGCTGGTGGCCGTGGCAGGCGCGACGATCACGGTGCTGGCGGTCACGCCGTAGCTCAGCGCCTCACCCTGGGCGTCGGTCACGGTGATCTGCGAGGTCGAGACGTCCGTTACGCGCCCACCTGCGCGCCTGGCCGCCGTTGACGGTACAGGGGCTACTTGACACTCCACACGGGCTGAAGCCCGATGGATGCTCGGTTCAACGCCGCAGCCTACGCCACGACTCCCCGAAGGGCCTGCCCGGCCCATTGGATGTTTCTGGCCGCGTTCTCGTCGCGATCTAAGACCAGCCCGCAGGAGGTGCAGACATGGGTACGCACGCTCAATGACTTGGGGACGCGCTCCCCACAGCCACTACAGTCCTGCGAGGTATAGGCGGGTGGCACGGCGACAACCCGACGCCCGGCGCATGCTGCCTTGGCTTCGAGGATGGTACGAAACCGTGTCCAGCCCGCATCCGAGATACTCTTGGCGAGATGATGGTTCCGTACCATGTTGGCGACCCGCAAATCTTCCAGATAGATCGTGTCGTACTGGCGCAAGAGATGTAGTGCGGTTTTGTGGTGGAAGTCGGCGCGCTGCCGCTTCACCGCCTGATGCGCTTTGCCCAGCCAACCCACCGCCTTACGCCTGCGGTGACTGCCTTTCTTGCGCCGCGAAACACGGCGCTGCGCCTTCTTCAGCCGCTTCTCGCCACGCCGATGTAGGCGCGGATTGTCTACCACGTCGCCATCCGCTGTGATGAGGAAGACCTTCAAGCCGACATCTATGCCCGTCTCGCGTCCAGCGGGCGGCAAGGGCTGGGCTGGCACGTCGGCGCATGAGAGGATGACATACCAGCCGTCCGCCTCACGCGAGATCGTGACGGTCTTGGGCGTGCCGTCCAACGGACGCGACCAGCGCACTCCGATGCGCCCAATCTTCGACAGGACGAGGAAGCCGTTGTCGAGTCGTGCGCCGTTGCCATATTGCTTGTAGGTGAAGGAGTGGTAGCGGGTGCGCCCTTGGAAACGCGGGAAACCTGGTGTCTGGCCTGCCTGCACCCGGCGAAAGAATGCCTGATAGGTCTTGTCCAGCCGCGTTAACACGTCCTGCAAGACGTGCGAGTGGATGTCTCCGTATTCGGGGAACGCCGCTTTCAAGTCGGGTAGTTCGGCCTGCTGCTGATAGGCGGTGAGCGTGGCGCCACAGTGGCGATAGGCGGTGATGCGCTGTTCGAGTGCCGTGTTGTAGAGCATGCGACAGCGCCACAAGGTCTGCTCAAACTGGCGCGCCTGTTCCGGCGTCGGTTTGAGCTTGTACTTGTAGGCTTTGCGCACGTCCGCTGGCACGAGTGCTGTCCTCTCTACTGACGGCTTTGCGCTTCAATGTAGCGTTGGATGGTTTCGCTACTGACGTTGTCGGCCGTGCTGGCAAAATACGAGCGCGTCCACAGGGAGGGCAACCGATGCAACTCAGGAAACTCCTTGCGGAGCGTGAAGGCAGAGAAGCCCTTGCATTCTTTGACCACATCAGCCGCACTCACTGAAGGCCAGACGCGCACGAACAGATGGATGTGATCGGGCTGCACGGCCAGTTCCAAAATCGTCCAGCCCTTCTCAGCACACTTCTGGCGTATCAAGTCTTCACACCGCTTGCCAATCTGGTTCACCAGCACCTTTCTCCGGCGCTTGGGACACCAGATGAGATGGTAGACAATCAGATGAACATGGTGTTCGTCGCGTTGGTAGTCCAGGTTGCCCATGTTGTTTCTCCTGTAGCTACTCTACATCAATAGCTACAGAACGGCAACCGTACCAGACTTTCGGCTCAAGCCACGCAAGCCCTTTCATCCGCATGGCCTGAAGGCGCAGCGGCTTTATGGGCTATTCTGTAATAATGCCGTGTGATGGAGATGTGAAAGTTCACATCTGAGGTGGGGATAGCGGCGCGGGTAGGATGGCGCACGGTCTTTTCATGCTAACGCCAATCCAGTAGACTGTGTGGCATGAGCAAGACAGACGAGCGCTATGAAGCGCCAGACGGATCGCTACGGGCGGCGTTGGAGACGTTGCCCGATGTGCGGCGCGGCCAAGGCAAGGTGCATCCGCTCGGCGGGATGCTGGCCTTGTCGGTCTGCGCCCTGTTATGTGGGTGTCGCAGTCTCTACGCGATCAGCCAATGGGGGCGCGAATGCGCGCCGGAGATCCGCGTCGCGCTGGGGCTGCGGCGGGAGCGCGGGCCGAGTGTGGCGACGCTCCACCGCGCCTTTCGCCACCTGGACCACGTCGCCTTCGAGCGCGTGCTCGGGCAGTGGTTCGCGCAGCAAGGGCTAGAGCCCGACGAGGCGCTGGCCATCGACGGCAAGACGCTGCGCGGCATCCATGGTGAGGAGATCCCTGGCGTGCATCTGGTGGCGGCCTTTGCCCACCAGACGCGCGTAGCGCTGGCGCAAGCTGAGACGCTGGGCAAAGGCCATGAACTGGCCGGTGTCCAGGCCGTGCTGGCGGCGCTGCCCGCGCGGCTGCTGAGTGGGCGGGTGGTGACCGGCGATGCGCTGCTGGCGACACGCGGGCTGTGCCGCCAGATCGTGCGAAAAGGGGGCACTATTTCGTCGTGCTGAAGGAGAATCAGCCGCTGACCCTAGAGGCGGTGGCGCTGAGTTTCGCCGATCCCTGGACGCCCCGCGCGCGGATGGTGGTGGCAGGCGACCGGCATGGCGACCGCGAGGAGCGGCGCACGCTGGAGGTTTCGACGGAGGTGGTTCCCTATTTGGCGCAGCGTGAGCGACTGGATCAGGAGGAAGGCGAGGCGGGCACGATTGCGGGCTGGACCGCCCTCGCCCAGGTCTGTCGCATCCACCGCGAGGTCGAGTATGTCAGCGGGAAGCGTGCCGGAGAGACCACCAGCGAGTGGGCGTATGCGGTGACCAGTCTGCCCCCAGCGCAGGCGGATGCGACGCGGCTGGAACAACTCTGGCGCGGGCACTGGCAGATCGAGAACGGCTTGCACTACGTCCGGGATGTGACGCTGGGCGAGGATGCCTGTCAGGTCCGCGCCCAGCGCGCGCCCGCCAATCTCGCCGCCTGCCGCAACGCCGCGCTCAATCTGCTCCGGCTCGCTGGCGTCACCAACGTCGCTGCCGCGCTGCGACGCCATGCGATGTATCCACGTCAGGCCCTCGCCCTCCTGGGTATCCAGTTAGCATGAAAAGACCGTGTAGGATGGCGCGGGCACGCTTGCGGTCGGCGGAATCCTGTGATACCATAGGGAAGCGTTCGCGAGGGTACTCGCGCGTAAGGGCCTGTGGCGCAGCTGGAAGCGCGCCTGCATGGCATGCAGGAGGTCAGGGGTTCGAGC
>DASVWQ010000254.1:0-7270 GCA_036393135.1 Ktedonobacterales bacterium | reverse complement strand
CTTCCCGCAGGGATGGCTCCTGTACACCAATCTCGATAGCTGGGGTATCTCGCTGATCTTCCTGCTCGCGGGGGCATCGAGCAAGTTCGCGCTGGAGACGCAATCAGCGGGCGCCTACGTCAAGGCGCGCGTGCTGCGGCTACTGGCCCCGATGCTATTGGTCGCCATATGCTTCACCCCGATAGACTCCTACTTCCTGCTGCTGGTCAATCCAAAGCTTATCAGCGTGAGTCCCCGGCCTATCGCCGATCCTGAGCGGCTGCGCGACTTCGGGGCGTTCATGCTGCAATACTGGGCGATTCTCTTCACGACGGGCCTGCCGATTGTGGTGCGGAATGTGCTGGCGCATCTCTGGTTTGTGCCGCGCCTGCTGGTTGTCTCGCTGGTCTGCCTGCCACTGCTGCTCGCCCTCCGCGAGCGCTGGCCTCGGTGGATGGCGCGCGTCGCGGCGTCGCGCTTGCCGCTGGAGCTGCTGGTGGTGGGCGCGGGGCTGCTCCCGGCGGCGCTCATGATGTGGCTTCAGTTGGGCTGGCTCAGCCAACTCACCACTGGCTGGCCGCTGCGGGATGACTGGACGCAATTCTTCCTCGATCTGGTGATGTTCGTCTTCGGCTACCTGCTCTATTCCCACCTTCCGCTGCTCGATGTCGTCCGGCGCCTGGCCTATGTCGCGCTGGGGCTGGCAGGGCTGACCTGGGCGTCGCTGCTCATCATCCGCTGGAATGGCCTCGGTCCCGCGAACCACCTCTCGGCGTCTTATGCCGCCTTTGCGCTCGCGCAGGGGCTGGCCATCTGGCTGCTGACTCTCGGCGTGCTGGGGACGGCGCTGCGCCTCCTGACGATGGCCCCCGCGTGGCAGCGTTATCTGGTCGTCGCGACCTTCCCGGTCTACGTGCTGCACCTGCCCATCCTCTTCGCGGCGGCCTACTATCTGCAATCGCTCACCCTGACATGGCCATTCACATGGGCGCTCATCACGGTGGTGACGTTTGGCGGGGCCTTCGCGCTCTACGAGTATGTCGTGCGGCGAACGCCCGTGACGCGCCTGGCCTTTGGTCTGGAGGCGGCTCCATCGGTGGCCGCGCCAGCGAAGACGTATGGCTGATGGCGTTTGCGCGTGTTTGCTACAATCAGGCGCAGAGCCGGAGCCAGCGGGTCAGCGCACGCGCGCTGCGCGCTCCTCCAGTGGTGTGAGAGGTGGAGCGCTTGCGCAGGCGGCCGGTCTTGCACGTACCCGCTGTGCTGCCGCTCACCCTATCGTAGATCATCGTCCCCGCGCTGATCGTCATCCGCATGTGGCGAGCGGCGCATCCCTTCACCCGCGCGGTCAGCGCGGCCAGCGAGGAGGACGCCTCGGCATGAGTGCGGACGCAATGCGGTCGCTCCACACGCGCTATGGGCCGTGGGCGGTGGTGGCAGGCGCTTCCGCCGGACTGGGCGCGGCCTACGCGACGCGGCTGGCGGAGGCGGGCTTCGCGCTGGCGCTGGTCGCCCGCCGCGCGCCGGAACTGGAGGCGCTGGCCGCCACACTGGCCGGACGCTACGGCGTGGAGACACACACGCTGCCGCTCGATCTCGGCCAGCCCGACGCCGCCGCGATCCTCGACGCGCGGACGAGCGATCTGGATGTCGGTCTGCTGGTCTACAACGCCGCCCGCGCGCCCGTCGGAGCATTTCTCGATCTGGCGCTGGAGGAGCATCTGGCCGAGCTGGCGGTGAATACACGCACGCCGATGGAGCTAGCCTGGCGCTTCGGGCGGCGATTCCGGGCGCGCGGGCGCGGCGGGCTGCTGCTGATGTCGTCGCTGGGCGCCAACCAGGGAACCGCGCTGGCGGCGAACTACGGCGCGACGAAGGCCTGGGCGCTGACGCTGGCCGAAGGCCTCTGGGAGGAGTGGCGCGAACTGGGGCTGGACGCGCTGGCCGTGCAGCCCGCCGTCATCGCGGGCGAGGGTGAGCGGGCGGGTGGGACGACGCTGGCGCCCGACGCGGTGGCGCGGGCGGGGCTGGCGGCGCTGGGGCGTGGGCCATCAGTGACGCCCGGCGCGACAGTCAAGCTGGCCTCGTTCTTCATGCGGCGGGTGATGCCCCGCAAGAGCGCTATCCGCATGATGGGCCGGGTAATGCGGCGGATGTATGGCGGCGGCGCGCAGCGCGAGTAAGCGCGACTACGGCGCGGCGGTTGGCTCGGCGAGGGGCAGCGTGAACCAGAAGAGGCTGCCGCGTTCTGGGCGGTTGCGCATGCCGATCTGGCCGCCGTGCAGGTCCACGATCCGCTTGCAGAGGAAGAGACCCAGTCCCAGACCCGCGCTGGAACCGGGCGCATGCTCGGCGTCGGGCGCACGGTAGAACGGCTCGAAGAGGCGTGGCTGGGCCTCGGCTGAAACCCCTGGCCCTTCGTCGCTGACGCCCACCCAGACGAGATTGCCTGCCCGCCGCTCGACCCGCACGGAGATGGGAGTCTCTTGCGGCGCATATTTGATGGCGTTGGCGATCAGGTTCGAGATGACCTGATGGATGCGCGCGGCGTCGGCGGTGATGGGCAGCGGCTTCTTTGGCTGGTCGAAGTGGATCACGCGACTGGTCGCGGCGCGCTGCTCGGCGACCGCCTGCGCCGCCAGATCGCCGGCATCGCAGCCGCGCATTTCCATCACCATCGTGCGTCGCTCGGCGTGGGCGGCGTCCACCAGGTCATTGACGATACGCTCCAGTTGCAGGCAGCTCGACGTGGCGATGGCCAGGGTCGGCGCCTCGATCGACAGCCCACGGGCCGCGCGGCGCAGCGAGAGGTCGAGTGAGAGCTTGATGGCCGCCAGCGGTGTGCGCAGCTCGTGGGCCACCACGGTCATCGTGCGGCTGCGCTCCTGTTCGGCCTCACGCTTGGCGGTGACATCACGCAGGCTCTGGACCGCGCCGAGAATCGCGCCATCTGCGCCACGGATGGGCGCGCCGCTGATGTTGAGGTAGATGCGCCGCCCGTCGGCGGCGCGCAGCCCGATGTCCACCGTGCGCTCGCCGGCCAGCGTCTCGCCTGCGAGGATGCGGCGCAGCGGCGATTCCGGGCTGTCGGAGTGGATGTCGGGGCGCATGATCTTCTGTCCTGCGCGCACCTGCTCGGCGGAGAGGGGCAGCTCCAGCTTCCGGCCAAGCGCGGCTACCAGATCGCGCATTGCCTGGTTCGCCCGCAGCATGGAACCATCCGGAGCGAAGAACAGCATGGCGTCGCCAACCGCCTCGAAGATCGCGTCCAGCTCCTGCGCGCGACCCTCGGCGCGTTCGTGGGCGGCGCGCTCGCGGGCCAGCGCGGCGTCCAGCTCGGCCATCGTGCGTTTCTGCGCGGTGATGTCGCGGATATAGACCGAGACGCCATCCGCCGCCGGATAGGCGCGGAACTCGTACCACGAGTCCTCGCCGAGCATCACCTCGACCATACTGGGCGTGCGCTCGCGCAGGATGCGATGGTATTCCGTCTCCAGCGCGCCGCCCGCCAGGTTGGGGAAGATTTCCCAGAAGCGCTTGCCCAGCAGCGGTTCATCGGCAGGCTCGAACTGTTCACGCGCCCGCGTGTTCAGATAGGTGAAGCGGCCAGTGTAGTCCAGCGCGACGAAGGCGTCGGTCATCCGGTCGAGGGCGGCGCGCAGGCTCGCCAGCTCGGCGCCCGTCCGCTGCGCCCGTGTCTGGGTGGCGATGCGCTGGAGCGTCTCCGCCGTGACATCGGTCAGGATGATAAGTGAGCGCGCCCGTGTCCGCGCCTGCGCGCGGATGACCGGGCTGGCCGTCACGCTGAGCCAGTGACTGGCGGGCCACCCGTCGGCGTTCACCTGCCAGTAGGCGTGCGTCGCCTCGCCGCTGGCTGTCGCGCTGGCCAGCCTGGCGAAGGGGCGAGCGACCTCCGCGCCGTCTTCGCCAAGAATGCGCCAGCCCGTCGGCGGCTCGGCCTCGCCGCGCGCCTGTTCCAGTCGCAATCCCAGCAGCTCCAGCGCCGCCGCGTTTACCCGCAGCGGCCTCCCCTGGCCGTCGATCAGCGCGACGCCCTGCCCCTGCTGGCGGAAGAGCGCGCGATAATAGCTCATGGCTCCAATGGCGCGCTCCTGGGCGGTCTGGGTGGCGAGCCAAAGCCAGCGCGGCTGCTGGTCTGCCGCGGTGGGACCGAGCGGAACGCAGCGCGCTGAGAGCCAGGTGGGCGCGCCATCCGGGCGCAGGAAACGGCAGGCGGTGACGAGTGGTTCTCGCGTGGCCTGGGCGGCCAGCCAGCGGGCAGTGAGGGCCGCGCGGTCGGGCGGCGCCACGATAGCCAGCCAGCCAGCGCCAGTCAGCGCGGCTTCCGGCAGCCCGGTGAACGCGCTCAACTCGCGCGCTCCGGCCACCAGCCCCTCACGATCGGTCAGCCACCAGAGGCCGCCGCTCAGACGCGCGGCGGTTTCCAGCCAGCCGACGTCATCGCGCGGGGGTGGCGTGGGTTGGGATGGGGGCAGAGACGGTTGCATGCTGCGCTACGATCCTTCAGACTGGCGGACGCCGCATCGAACCTTGGCTGTGTGGGAGCGCGGTCAGGGAACGGGGCGACGCCTGCCTGCGCTCTGGATGCACTTATGTCACATGCGCGGCGCGGCTTGCAATTGCGTTCACAAATGGGCCATACTGCCGACGAGAAGCGGCGGGCATGACAGTGCGCCCCCGCCTCACGGGATGTGGTAATGGCCGAGGACGACCTCCGCGTCGACCAGGGCGCGGAACAACCTAGCCTGTTTGCTCCTGAGACTGCGGTTCCAGTGAAGCAGCCGCGCTCCGCTGTCGTCGAGATTTCCCCGCCGACGGGCGCGACGGCGCTGGGGGCCTGCGCGCTGGCCTATCAGGACTATCTCCGCCGCACCGACCATACCCACGCGACCATCACCTGCTTCCTCTCCGATCTGCGCATGCTCACCGAGTTCCTAGGCTACCAGACGCTCACGCGCGCTGTCACCCAGGAGCGGCTCGGCGCGTGGCTGGAGCATCTGCGCCACGGACGTGAGGCGCGCCCCGCGCCCAAGACGATGGCGCGCCGCGTCACCTTCCTGAAGAATTTCTTTGGCTGGCTGCGCGAGATTGGCGCGCTGGAGCGTGACCCGACCGAGCGTATCATCCTCTCGCGCCCGGCGCCCCCGCTGCCAGAACTGCTGCATGAGGACGAGGTGACGCGGCTGGAGGCCGCCGCCGCCGCCGATGTCCGCTGCCACGCGCTGGTGACGTTGATCCTCTCTACCGGGCTGAAGAAAGAGGAGGTGATGGCGCTCACCCTCAGCCGGGTGGACCTCTCCGACCCACAGCGCCCGGCCATCGAGGTGCGCTTTCCCGGCCAGGCGAAACGCTGGCGCGAGCGACGCATGGAGTTGCCCGCCGCCTGGACCGACATTTACCAGCGCTACCTCCAGCGCTGGCAGCCACGCGAGCGGGTCTTTGAGTGCACTGACCGCAACCTCAACTATGTGCTGGCGAGCGCGGTGCGGCGGGCAGGCATCGAGAAGCGCGTGACGCTGCAATTGCTGCGCGACATCTACGCGGCGCGCCAGCTTCGCGCGGGCGTCGCGCTGGAGACGCTGCGCGAGCGACTGGGCCTCTCGGAGGAAGCCTGGTACGAGACAGCCGAGAAGTACCGCAAACTCGCCTTCCCCGCCTGAGCGCGCTAGAATAGCCTCACGCCGGACGGCGCATACCATCGCCCGTCGGTCATCGTCGCCCGCCATGGAGGTCACGCCGGATGCCACTCTCGCCCGCGCCGCTGCTGCCTGGCTCGTCGCCGCTGCCAGAGCCAGGACGCAGGCCACCAGACCGCCGCGCGTTGCGGCTGGCGGCGCTGGCGATGCTCCCCGCGCTGATCGTGGCGTTGCTGGCGGGGCCGCTGCTGCTGCCGGGGCTGGGCTTCTTCGTCGCGCGGGTGCAGGGGCAGGCGGGCGGCGGTGTGCCGAGCCTGGCGGGCGCGCAGTTCCAGGGCTTCATCATGAACGCCGCGCCTGGCCAACCCAATGGCGGCTACACCAGCACGGCCTCGCTCAAGAACATGCGCGAGCAATCTGATCTCTTCCACATGAACGCCGTCATCATCCCCGTGATCGCCGATATGCCCGTGCGTAGCGGTTCCACGCTCTACTGGCATGCCGGACAGAAGGGCGACTTCGATACCCTGTCGGTGAACGACTATGTGCGCGCCATCCAGGACGCGCGCAAGGCGGGCCTCGTCCCGGTGCTGGAGCTACAGGTGCGCCAGTTCGACTATCTCTCCGGCTGCATGAACGCTTCGCCGGGGACTGGCTGCAACTCGACGAGCACAGTGGTTGGCCGCGCATGGTATGACGACGTGTCCACCGACAACTATCAGTCGCTCGGCGGCAATGTCGGTCAGCTTGAGAAGGGCTGGTTCGACTACTACACTGCCTTCGCCGCCTCCTATGCGGCGCTCTCGCAGCAGTATCACCTGCCCTACTTCATCGTTGGCGATCAGCTCGATGACGTGACGACCGACACCACACGCACCAGCCTCGCGGGCGATAAATATGGCGTGGATCGCGGTGTGCCGGGCGAGAGTTTCCCGAATTGCACGGGTCGGCGCGACTGCGAGTGGCGGCATGTCATTCACGCGCTGCGCTCGCCGGAGTATGCCAACTTCCTGCATCACAAGCCGCAGACGGGCGGCGGCTATACCGGCAAGCTGATCTATGCGTCGAGCTGGGGCGCCTCAACTGATGGCCTGAATACGCCGGAGTTCGAGCAGGTTAGCTGGTGGGATGCGGTGGACATCATCGGCGTGGACGCCTACTTCCCGCTCTCGCAGCGTAGCGCTGACCTCGATGTGGCGAGCCTGCAACGCGCCTGGAACGGCGCCCTGCAAACAGGCGCCAGCGACCAGAAGAATATTACCCAGCGACTCGCGAACGTCTCGGCCAAGTTCAACAAGCCAATCCTCTTCACGTCAGCGGGCTACGCCAGCAGTCCCGGCGCGAACAACACGCCGTTGGGGGTTGAGGGCGTCGGCTCCAGCACAGGAGTGAAAACGCCAGTGGATGGCGTGGAGCAGCTCAACGACATGCAGGCGCTGCTCATGACCTTCAATGGCCTCCCATGGTGGGCGGGTGTCTTCTGGAATGGCGAGCAGCCTGTCAGCCCGCACTATGACCAGGCGAACTGGGCCAGCGATAGCAACTGGGCGGGCGACACGCTGGCGGCCAGCAAACCCGCTGGCCAGTGGCTCGCGACGTTCTACAAGGACAATCCGCTGCCCTGCGGATGCTAG
>DASVWQ010000253.1:0-10453 GCA_036393135.1 Ktedonobacterales bacterium | reverse complement strand
GCAAGAACGGCCAGAAGCCCGGCATGGTCGCCGCTGACATGCAGCGTCCCGCCGCCGTCGAGCAGCTCAAGCAGCTTGGTCGCCAGCTCCATCGAGCGTCGCGCTGTGGCGCCTTTCGCGATATGCTACCCCGCCCAGGAGGCGCGCGCTATGTTCGAGAGTCTCTCGCAGCGGCTTGATATGGTCTTTGATCGCCTGCGTGGCAAGGGCAAGGTGACGGAGAAGGATGTCGCCGACGCTATGCGCGAGGTGCGCCAGGCGCTGCTGGAGGCCGACGTCAACTTCAAGCTGGTCAAGCAGTTCGTGGCGCGCGTGCAGGAGCGCGCGGTGGGCGCCGAAGTGCTCGCCAGCCTCACCCCGGCCCAGCACATCATCGGCATCGTTCACGACGAGCTTGTGAAGATGCTCGGCGGTGAGGGCGCGCAGGGCGCACAGGGCGCGCAGATCAGTTTTGCTGGCTCCCCGCCGACGGTCATCATGCTGGTCGGCCTGCAAGGCTCCGGTAAGACCACCCACACCGCCAAGCTGGCGCAATACTTCCGCAAAAACGGCCAGAAGCCCGGCATGGTCGCCGCTGACATGCAGCGTCCCGCCGCTGTCGAGCAGCTCAAGCAGCTCGGCCGCCAGCTCGACATCCCCGTCTACTCCGAGCCTGCGGGCGCAAAGCCGGTGGACATCGCCCAGCACGCGCTGAAGTGGGCGCGCGAGCAGGCCCTCACCATCCTGCTGATCGACACCGCCGGCCGTCTGCACATCGATGAAGACCTGATGCGCGAGGTCGCGACCATCCGCGATCGCGTGAACCCCAACGAATCGCTGCTGGTGGTGGACGCGATGACAGGCCAGGACGCCGTGCGCGTGGCCGACGAGTTCAACAAGACCGTCGGCCTCACCGGCCTCATCCTCACCAAGATGGATGGCGACGCGCGCGGCGGCGCGGCGCTCTCGGTGCGCGAGGTTACGGGCGTGCCGATCAAATTCATGGGCACGGGCGAAAAAACCGACGCGCTGGAGCTGTTCTACCCCGACCGCCTCGCCACCCGCATCCTCGGCATGGGCGATGTGATGTCGCTGATCGAGAAGGCGCGCGAGCAGATCGACGAGAAGGAGGCGGTCAAGCTCCAGAAGAAGATGGCCAACGCCACCTTCGACCTCGACGACTTCCTGAACCAGATGCGCCAGGTCAAGAAGATGGGATCACTGACCCAGCTCCTGGAGATGATCCCCGGCATGGGCCGCGCGCTGAAAGACCCGGCGGTGAAAGAGGCGCTCGAGGGCGACCAGATGAAGCACACCGAGGCCATCATCCTCTCGATGACCATGGAAGAGCGTCACAACCCCGACATCCTCAACGCCAGCCGCAAGAAGCGCATCGCCGCAGGCTGCGGCATGACGGTGCAGGATGTCAACCAGTTGCTCAATTCATTCAAGCAGTCGCAGAAGATGATGAAGCAGGTGATGGGGATGCAGCGGGGTGGCGGCGGGCGCAAGGGCCTGCGTGGCATGGGCGGCGTCGGCGGGCTGGGCGGCGGCTCGCCCTTCGGCTTCTGAGCCTTCCGCGCCTGATACATTCTGCGCGCTTCCACCCGGACAGCTTGCCTAACCAGTTACCGCGCCCCAGCGGCGCCCGTAACAGTAGTAGGCGCGGCCTCAGCCTGGTCGCGCCTGCTTGTGAGCGCCCACCAGGCAAACGCACGTGGGCGGCTGGTTCGCGGGAGGCGCCACGGTGATGAGCGGAGTGCATGGAGCGCGGCGCGGCGTGGCATGGTCAGCCCGCGCATTGCTGGCAGTGTTGATGGGCGCGGCGATCCTGACCAGTCTGCTCGCGGGCTGCGGCTCCAGCGCCGATCAGGCCCACGCCGACCAGAACAAAGCGAAGCTCGACCGCGAGTTAACCCACGCCCGCACTGATCTCGGTCTGCCCGACTCCATGCTCCAGCCCATCACCTCGCAGGAGCAGAAGATCGCGTCTGGCGAGGGCGGCTGGAACTACAGCTACACCGACGCCGCCGCCAACTATGCGCTGCTCTATTCCCAACTCGTCGGCGTCGAGCAGACTGCCTCGCAGTCGTTGAAGTCACAGACCAGCAGCGACCTCAAAGCCTTCGCCGAGGCGCTGACGACGCGCCGCAGCCAGGGTTTCTCGCAGGCTCAGGTCTATGAAGGGCGGCTCCAGCAGTCCATCGCCGACCTCGGCGCCGCCCAGCGCCCCGGCGACTACGCGCGCCTGGACTCGTTCATCCGCCAGCAGACCGAGGCGCTCAACTCGATGGGGCCAGCCTACGCCAAGCTCCAGCAGTTCGATAAGGTCATCCGCGCGGTGAGCGCCGCCGGATATAATTCCGCGCTGGCGCAGAACCTCTACCAGCAGGACCTCAGCGCCTTCAGCGACGCCTCATCGGCTGCCCGCTACGCTGCGCTGGTCAACGTCATCGATGGCCAGATCACGCAGATCGAGGCCGACCAGACCGAGGCGCTGCCGTACATCGGCTCGACGCTCCTGGATGGCTTCCAGGCCAGCATCTCGCTGCTCAAAACCTATGGCGAGCCGACCGCTACCTTCCAGGCGATGCACGACGCCGACGCCGCCCGACTCAAGAAGGCCAAGTCGCTCAGCGACTACCTCGCCCTCTCGCAGGCCATCAACCAGCAGACCGCCACGATGACCCTGCCGCTCATGCGCGGGCTGGCCGTGCAGGAACTGCGGACGCTCCAGCGCGACATCAACTTCGTCAACGGTCACTATAGCCAGACAGACCCGGCGAATGGGCAAACCTACCCCGACGCCTACGAATACTCCAATCCGTACCAGTCGGCTGGCGTAGTGAGTCAGGAGATCGACTCCGCCAAGACCGCTGATGGCTTCCAGCAGGCCTACTACGACGCTTTCACGCTCGACACGAGCCTGCGGGCGCTGCTCGATAACCTGAAAGACAAAACGCCGCACAATCAGCCGCACGCGACCGACCTGACCCTGCTCCGCACCTTCGCGCTGATGCATGGCAAGGTGGTGGTGGTCTCGCTGCGCGAGCAGACGGCGCGCTTCTACCTGAATGGCAAGATGGTCTTCTGGTCGTATGTCACGACGGGCGGCGTGGACACCCCCTCCGTCCCCGGCCTGAACTACGCGATGGAGAAGCTGCGACACACGACCTTCATCTCGCCCGACCCGCCTGGCTCACCGTTTTGGTATGCGCCGACGCCGATCAATTACGCCATCGAGTACGCGCTCTACGGTTACTTCCTGCATGACGCCTGGTGGCGCGCGGAGTTCGGCCCCTACACCAACCTACCGCACTGGGATCCGGCGGCGTTCAACGGCGGCTCGCACGGCTGCGTCAACTTCCCGCTCAATCAGATGGGCCAGGTGTACGACTGGGTGGACCTCGGCACACCCATCATCCTCTACTGATGAGCGCCCGCGACGACGGCGGCAAGCTCAACCTGTCGCCGCTGACGGCGCCACCGGGCGCAACCGCCAGATGTAGTAGAAACCCATGCCATAGACGTTGGTGTACGGAACTTTGGCCACCAACTGGTAGTTCGGGCTGTTGTTCAGTTCTGCGCGCAACTGGTAGTCCAACGTTGAGCTGACGCCGAAGCTCAGTTCGATGGAGTCGAAATAGCCGTCATGGATGGCCTGCTCGTAGGCGGCGGTATCGTAGAGCGTATTGCCCTGCTTGTCGGTGTACTCGAACCAGAACGGCCCGGTCCACTGCCAGTCCTCCGTAACATCCTGCAGGTAGTAGCGTGTGACCTCCATGTCTTCCGCCAGATAGTGTCCAGCCGCCGGACGCACCAGCGAGCGCATGATAGTCGTCATCTGCGTGCTGTCGGCCCACTGGTCGTATTGCGAGAGCGCCTGACGCTGCCCCAGGGTGAAGACGACCAGGAAGATTGGCGCCACCGCCATCCCATGCAGCGCGAGCTGGAACTCTTCCTTCGCGTGCCGCGCCTGCCACTCGATCAGCCGCTGGAGCGCAAACCCTGCCAGCGGCGCCGCGAAGACCATCCCATACGCCAGGTGCTTGATAAGCGAGACTGGCTCGGCGTGATAGAGATGGTACACCGGCGCCAGTACGCTCGTTCCTATGAAGATCAGCCCCAGCAGCCACTTGCCACGCGGCAAAAGCGTCATGCCCACCAGCGCGATGCCCAGGATAATCCCCGCGTTCGAGACAACCCACCACAGCAGTTCAGGGCGCGACGCGGTGAGCTGAGCGCCGGTCGTCTGCCGCTGCAAGGTCGAGGCCATCAGCGCGTGCAAGAAGCTGGGGCCGAGGATCTGGTAAGCGGCCACCGCAGCCGCCGCGAGAGCGAGCAGCGTGAGCGCCAGCCGCGACACCGCCGGGCCGAAGCCACGCCGCCGCCATGTCTCCAGCGCGAGGATGGCCAGCACAGACGGCGCCCACAGCAGGAAGGCGTACTTGGCAAAGAACGCCAACACCATAAGCGGGCCAAGCGCGAGGGCCAGCCACGGGCGCCGCGTGTCGCTCAGTCGCAGCGCCAGCGCCACGCAGACCGCCAGCAGCCCCAGGCAGAAGGCGTCATAGGTGGCCAGGTGTGAGAGGAACAGCACCGGCCCCTGCATCGCAAAGAGCGCCGCTCCCAGAATGCCTGCCTGGCGCGAGAAGACGCGCTGGCCAATCCAGTAGACGCAGGCGGTCGCGGTAAGCATCGCCACCAGGCTGAGCAGCCGCGCCAGCGCCAGACCACCAGCCGCGTCGAGCGCGCCCGCCAGCAGCGGGTAGACATCAGGATGCCCGGACATGTAAGTCGCGAAGGGATCGACAACCGGCGGGCCGCCGAGATACTGGGCGAGCAGTTGCCGTCCAGTATAGAGATAGAGCGCCTCATCCTGGAACGCGGAGTTCTGTAGCGAGACCAGCGAAACGATCGACTGGAGCGTCAGAATGATGACGAGCGGGAGCGCGCGCCAGGCCAGCGCCCGCGCGATCACGTCGTGTAGCGTGTCAGTCCCAGACTCGTTGAGCAGCCCTTCGTCCACCATGGTCTTCAGCATGCGCTCGACCTCCTCCAGTGCGTTCCCCCGCGCTCAGCAGGCCACCTGCGTCGTATCCGTCAAGCCTCGCCACAACCTGACACTCGCCATCGACTGTGGGTCCGATTCCAGCGACCACTGTTGGTTGTCGCTGGCGCTGGCAGTCAGGTCTGGCGACCCCTCATGGTAGAGCAGCGCGTAGACCTGCTTGTCCGCCACCACACTCGTCATGACCGACTGGAGCCAGGCGGACTTCGCCGCTGGCGAGCCAACCGCGCTGACCTCGACAAAGAGCGGCTTACCGGGATGTCGCAATTCCTCCTCGCTCAACACCTCGCTGACATCCGGCCACGGAGTATCAGGATAGCGCAGGAAGCTCTGCAAGACGATGTTGATGCTGGACTCAGGCGGCGCATACGCCTGATCGTGCGCAGGGTCAGCGGGCGCCCACACCCACGCGACGTTGTAAGCGCCTTCCGCGTGGAAGATTGCCTGGGTGTGCAGCCATGCCCGCGCGGAATCCTGCGGGATGCCGCCATTCGCCACCGCCGAGGAAACCGACCAGTTGCGGTCCACATGCAGCAGGATGGTCAGGTAAACGGGATTGCGATAGGCGCGAATTTCGTCCGCCCAGCGCTGGATAGCGGTGTCCTGGACGCCATTGGCAATAGCCGCAAGCCCAGCCTCCAGCGGTGGCTTGCCATCTGGCCCGAACCGCCCGAACTCCAGCACGATCCACGGTGTCGCGCCCTGCCTGGTGAGCTGGTCGGCCCAGGTAGCCGAAAAGTTGTCCGAGATGTCCTGCGTTCGCCCGATGAGGGTGAATGGCTCGCACAGCAGGTTGTCCATCCGGGTCGGCTCAGCGGTCAGCGTCTCGTTGCGGAGCGAGAGGCCGAGATAGCGATACTGCTGCTCCTGAACCGTCGGCGCGAAGGTGGGCGCCTGTGACCGGGGAACCTGACGCAGCGTCAGCGCGACCCCGCCCACCAGCAATCCCAGGCTGAGCAGCGAATAGCCTACCCGCGGCGCCGGATAGCGCCGCGCCAGCCGTCCGCTCTGCGCCGCCAGCCATGCGCCCAGCGTCGGACTGCCGAGCGCCTTGCGCCCCATCGCCACTGGCGCCTCGCGATAGCGCAAGTCGGCCACCGCCAGCGCGAGGAAGCCTCCCAGCAGCGCCGCCGAATAGCCAATCCAGAGCATGCTGATGATGACAGCGTCGTGGCGCTTGCCAGTGGTAATCACCCCATAGGCGAGTCCAGCGAGGCAGAGCAGCAACATCAGCGCGTAGGGCGCCAGGTCACGCCACGACCGCGCGCCATCGCGCCGCTTGGCCGTCACCATAAAGCCACTCTTGCGCCCCAAGATAACCGTCATCAGGCTCGACATCAGCGCGGGGAAGCTGCCAAAGCCGATGATGATGCCGCGCAGTCCCGTCTGGCGGCGACAGGCATACCAGAATGCCGCTTGCGAGGCCAGCCAGTACGGCAGGAAGTGCCAGATGAAGAGGCCTAGCGTGGCGCCGCGCACCGCCGGCACGCCAGAGACGAGGAACGCGAGCGGCGCGATGATGTAGATGAAATCGCGCAGACCGCATATATAGTGGGTGCAGGCCAGTCCATACTGGATGCGCTGTGCCAGCGTCAGCTTGCCCACCCACGGCACGAAGACCTCGCGCCAGTGCGTCCGCAACACGCCGAGCGTGCCAATCGCCCAGCGCCGCTGCTGCTTCAGGTAGGCGGGCAGGTCCATCGGGCCCAGGCCCATCGCGAGGATGTCGGTGAGGAAGATGCTCCGCCAGCGTCCATGCAACTGGATCGAGGCGGCGAAATCTTCCGTCACCGAATCCTGCGGCAGCCCACCGATCTCGTCCAGCGCGGCGGCGCGCAGCACGACGTTTGTGCCGCAGATGAACGCCGCGTTCTGGGTCGCCTTGCCCGGACACAGGATGCGATAGAAAAGCGCCTGCTGGTCGTTGGCCCATCGCGAGACGGGGTGCTCGAGGTTGCGATAGTACTGGCCAGTCTGAACCCAGGCTAGTGTCGGATCTGCGAACGGTGGCACAGTCTTGAGCAGAAAATCTGGCGTCGGCTGCTGATCGGCGTCGAAGATCACGATCAGCGCGTCACCATACGCCTCGACCCGCTTCCGCGCATACTCAATGTTGCCCGCCTTGGCGCCGCCGCCCTCGGTGCGAGTGACGCATACCACACCCATCTGCCGCGCCAACGCCTCGGTCTCGCGCCAGTTGGGTTTGTGCGCGACAAAGCCATCGTTACAGATAACAATCTGCGTCTGCGCCCCAGGATAGGCCTGCGTGAAGCGACGGCAGGCCGCCTTGACCGCGCGCAGCGTTGGCCGCAGGATGTCGGCGCCCTCATCCACCGTCGGAATGAAGATGAAGATCGGCATGCGCGACACATCCAGCTCGCTTGTGATGGTTGGCTCAGAGCGCGGCCAGACGGTGTATTGCAGCCCCAGCGCATGCAACGCGCCGAATGACTCCGCCAACAGCAGGGGGACGGCGATCCACCATCCCGGCCAGTTTGTCACCTCGACTCGCCACGTCAGGTAGTCCACGCTGGTCACACCGACTGTCACGCAGAGCAGCATCGTCGTGAGCGGGCGCGAGACCGAGGGGCTGAGCGCATAGATGCAGACGCTGACGGCCAGCGCGGCCACCAGCGCCCAGATTCCCGGCAGCGTAATCGCCACCACCACCACCGTCGCCAGCGCGAGCAGCGCATTCAGCCGGGCGGGCGTGACCACGCGGCCCAGCCGCTGCGACAGCGCGGCGCGTAGCGGCGGCCTGCGAGGCGCAGCGGGCGCGGCGATGGCGGCCACTGGCGCGGCCGGCGCGGCTGGCGCGGCGATACCCGCCACTGGCGCGGCAGCCGCAATCGCCGCCACCGGAGCAGCGGGCGCCAGCCGCAGCGGTTGTGCCGTCGCGCCATCCAGCATCTTCTCCGCGGACGGCGCACGACGCGGAACGACCACGCCCGCCCGCAGCGGGTATGCTCTCCGGTCACGTATGGAATGATAGGTATGTAGACGGTGATCGCTCGTCAGATCGGTGGCGTCCGCCCCCTCAACCGGCATGAGCATATCAGCCATAGACACATCAACCTCGAACGTAGCTGTCCACATAGCCACCCACATTGCTGCGGGGCGCACGCGGACGCCGGACGTGAGGTAGTGAGGGCGAGCTTCGCTGGTCGCTGTCCCACTTCCCATAAACGCTGGTCTGTCCTGCTAGTGGAAGTATCCTGCGAATCAGGACAGCGCGCGCCGAATAACGGTATCTGAAGGCGATACCAAGGTATCTCGCATGCCCGCGACCCGCGCGCGCTGCGCAAAATTGCCCATGAATTCACTCGTTTGCGCTAGCTCGTCCCTGCTCTGGCGGTGCGCAGCGCAGTGAAGAAGGCCTCGCCAGCGGGGGTCTCGGCGCCGCTCGCGGTGAGGAGGCCGAAGTTAGGGTTGTTCGTCACGCAGTACTGCGTCGCGGCGATCAGGCCATCGGAGCGGCTTGCGCTCAAGGTGGCCAGCGCAGCCGCCGTCCACGCCTTGATGAAGGCGGCATTCTGGTAGCGTGGGTCGGGCCTGTCATCGAGGTTCCACTCTGTCACCATGACCGGTGTCGGCGCGACGCCAGCCGCCGCCAGCCGCTGGCGCATGTCGGCGATATGGCTGCTCCAGTGGCTCAGATAGCGCATGCAGGCGTCATCGCTGTCGGAGTTCGCGCAGGCGTATTCGTGCCAGCTAATCACGTCGGGGCGCGGGTGGGCCAGCCGCTCGAAGGTCATCACATAGTCGGGGTTGTAGAAGGAGTTCACCGGGCCGACGAATTGATAGGTCGGCGCGATGGACTTCAGGCAGGGGATGACACTATTCCACGCGGCGGCGTACTGCTCGGCGCTAACGCCCGCCAGCTCCGGCTCATTGCTGAACTCGACGTAGACCGGGCCATTGTGGAAGACGCTGATCGCCAGTGTCAGGAGGTGGAAATCATCGGCCAGCATATCTGGATCAGTCGGCCCATGTATGATCAGCAGCGGGGCCGCGCCTATCTCGCGGATGACGCGCATCGCCTGCGTCACATACTCATCGCTCAGCGTGGCGCGGAATGGCATGCGGATGATGGGCACACCCGCGTCATGCAGGATTCCCTGGATATGTGGATCATTCACGACATCATCATGTGTGTCATACAACGCGAGGTTCACGCCATAGACAAGTGGCGCGGCGCCAGGCGACAGGCGCGCTGCGATGGACTGGGCAGGCGCGCTGGTATGCGCGGTCAGGGCGCCGCAGGGCGAGGCGGGCGTCGCGGTGGGCCGGGGCGTCATCGGCACATCGACGAAGGCGCAGCCCGCCTGCGCGAGCAGCGCGAGCGCCAGCGCCAGGCCAACCACTCGCCGTCTGGCCAGCATTAGCCGCACGCTCCCGACCCGCATAAACCCTCCTACCTTCATCAGGCCACGATCGCCTGCCAGGCTAGGCGCTCTCAGCGCGCTCCAGCGAACCAGACTGCGCCGCGTCGAGCCAGCCCACGCCCACCCGATGCCAGGCTACCAGCGCACCCTCGCGGATGCCCCGATGCGAGACCCAGAGGCGATCCACGCCAAACCGCTCCATTCCCGCCAGCAGCGCCAGCGCGCCAGCGATGAGCAGAGGAGCCCGCCCTGGCTTGAGATGATAGCGTCGCGTCAGTTCCTCCGCGTCGTAACGGATGAGCACGCGAGCCAGCGCGTCCAGCGAAGCGCTGGTCAGCGCCCGCCGCTGCCCGCTGACCAGCGGCTCCGCTCCCGCGTTGGTTTGGGCGCGCCGCTCAGCGTGCTTGCGCAAAGCTCGCCCGGCCACCGTCGCCAGCGCCGTCGCCGTCCCACCACAGACCGTTACATCGGTGACTGGGAGCGGTGGTTGGAGGCGCTCCATCTCACCGCGAAGCGCATCCCACGCGCCAAAAAGCTCGTGCAAGGTTGGTGGGTCGGTTGGCAGATACCGCGCGCGAACGACGCCTGCGCCCAGCGGCATGGAGGCGCGCCAACCCGGCGTATCGCTTGCCCCCGCCACCAGCTCCAGACTGCCACCGCCCAGGTCGATGACCCCACGCAGGCCCGTGATCTCTGTAGATTCACTGGTCGCGCCCCAGAACGCCAGTGACGCCTCCTGGGCGCCGGTGATGAGGTCGAAGCGCAGGCCCGTCTCCTCCGCCACGCGATCCAGGAATGGCTGGGCGTTGGCGGCGCGCCGCACCCCCTCGGTCGCGATGCCCAGCGTCACCGTCGCGCCCAGCCCACGCGCCAGCTCGAGCTGCCTGCGGATCGCCACGATGGCGCGCTGGGCGCGCTCCGGCCCGATAGCGCCGATCTCGGTCACATCGGCCCCCAGCCGCACCATGTCGGCAGTGTCCAGCAGTGGGCGGAGGCCCTTGCGCTCGCCGTCCAGCCG
>DASVWQ010000252.1:0-11008 GCA_036393135.1 Ktedonobacterales bacterium | reverse complement strand
GTGGAGCAGGTGCGGGCGCGAGCGAACCATGGACGCGCCTTCGAGCGGATCTAGCAGGCTGGCGGCGGCGCGCGATAAGCGCACGGCGCTGTGCGCCTTTTGGCTGTTATATTGTCACCCCCGCGCACGAGTGATACACTCAGTTTCGACTTCACTCACAGCCGCCTCGATCAGCGCGGATGCGGCGCTTGTCGGTGGCCTGTCACGTCCAAGCAGACTTCAATCATTGGCCCAGCGGACTCTGGCGGAGCGCTTTTGTGTTTCGCGGGCGTCCCCGCCCCACTGCGAAAGAGGCGCCTTGTGATAAGCTGCCAGCGTTGCGCGGCGCCGCTCGCGCCGAACATGCCCGCCTGCCCGCGATGTGGCGCGCCCAACCCCGCCGCCGCTGGCTGGGGACAGCCTGGGCCAGGCGCAATGGGCGGCGCATCCGCTGGCATGCCAGGCGCGCCCTACGGCGACCCCTACGGCGGCGCGGCGTTCGCGCACGGCGGCTACGGCGACCCTGGCCAGCCCCCGCGCTTCTCCGCTGGCTCCCTGATCGACGATGACGGCCTGCCCGCATGGCTCAGCGCGCCGGATGGCCCCGCCGCGCAGCAGGGTCGCGCTCCGCAGGCGCCCGCCCAGCCAGCCCCCGCGCCGAACCCGCCGTGGCAGCAGCGCACCGATTCCCACCAGCAGGACGTCGCCGCGCAGCGCACGGTCCGCCAGCCCACGGTTGGCCCTGCCTCGCCGCAGCATCCCTTCGCCCAGCCACCCTATCAGCAGCCGCCCTATCAGCAGCCGCCCTATCAGCAGCCACCCTATCAGCAGCCGCCCTATCAGCAGCCGCAGTACCAGCAGCCGCAGCGGCAGCAACCCGCGCCGCCGCCCTATCAGCAGCCATCGGCCGCGCCGCCGCCGTACCAGCGGCAGCCCGCGCCGCCGCCATACCCCGCGCCGTTGAGCTATCCGCCACAGCCGGGATACGGCGCGCCACAGCCCGCGCCCTACCCGCAGCAGCCGCAGCCTGCCAACTACCCGCTACAGCCGAACTATGGCGGAAACCCCGCCTACCAGCAGCCGCCACACTACCAGCAACCGCCCGCGCCCACCAACGTCAACGCCTTCCCATCGATTGACCAGGCTGGGGTGGGATATAGCGCGCCGCAGCCCGGCGGGGTGAACAACTACGCGCAGGTCAATCCGCAGGCGTTGCCGCACTGGCTGACGGGCGGCCAACCAGGCGTCGTGGCCGCCCCACGCGCGCCTGTGCCGTCGGGCATGCAAGCGCGCTCGCTGGTGGATGACCGCGCGCTGCCAAAGTGGCTGCGCGACCAGCCTGAGTCCGCTGGCGCCGCCAACGTCTCGGAGTGGATCGGCGCATCCGCCGCGCAGGAGCCGCTGCCACAGGTCCTCAGCCAAGCCTATGCGCAGGCTCCCTCAGCGCACGCGCCGCAGCCGTTCGCCGCGCCCGCCCACGCCGAAGAGCCGCCGGCGGGCGCCGGATTCTCGGCCTCCGACCTGATCGATCCGAACTCGCTGCCCGACTGGGTGACACAGCGCGCCCCAGCCCCCCAAACCTTCTCATCGACTCAGGGCTGGTCGAGCGCCGCGCCCGAAACGCCCGACATGGAGACGGTCATGCGAACGCCCGCTCAGGGCTTCGGCGCCAGCTACGACGACGCGACAGGCGGCGCGCTGGCCGAGGGCGCCGAGATGGGCTGGGGCGACGACGTATGGGAAGATGATGCGACCCTCGCCCCTGACCATACCGGCTACGGGCCAGCCGCCGACCACACCGGCTACGGGCCAGCCGCTGATGCGGATTATGGCGACGCTGCCGACCGCACCGGCTATGGCGCCGCCGCGCGCGCGCCACGCGGACGCCCACTGGACCCAAACGAACTGCCGCCGTGGCTCCAGAATCAGGGCGGCGGGCAGCCTTCCTCCGGCCACAACCCCTGGATCGCGCCCAGCCAGCCTGAAGGGTATGGCGGTGGCTGGGACGACGGCGAAGGCTGGGACAACGCCAGCAGCCAGCAGCCCGCCGCTGGCTGGGATGACGAGTCCCGCGAGTGGGACGCGCGCCCCGATGACCGCCGCAATGACCGCCGAGGCTACCATGACGCGGGCGATGGCTACAGCGAGCAGCGCGCCGCCGCGCCCCGCTGGGACGAGTCGAACCAGGGCTACAGCGAGCAGTATCCCGCCGAGCGGCGCGACCATCAGCAGTGGGACTACGACCAGCGTGGTGGCGATGGGCGCGGCAACGACCAGCGTGGCGGCGGTAGGCGCGGCTATGACCAGCGCGGCTATGACGACGGCTACGAGAACGACGAGATGGACTACGACGAGAGCGACGATGATGATGACGGTCGCGGGCGTGGCTTCCTCGGCTTCTTGCGGCGCGGCAGACGCTAGCGGAGCAGTGTCACAGACACGCGCCGCGCGTGAGGAACCGAAGCTGGCGTGATTGGTTGCGCGCTTCGCCGCCCCGCTGTGGGTGAGGGCGAAGACGCTAGAGCAACAGGGAGACAGAAAGGGTGGCTGACGCGACCTATGCCGCCTCGCGCCCGCAGGGGAGCGCGCCGCGCCGGGCGACAACGATCCGCTCACTCCTGTTGGTGGACTGCGGCTCGGCCTTCACGATCGCCGCGCTGATCGGGATGGTGGACGACCAGCCCCGATTGCTGGCGCAGGCCCAGCGCCCCACCACAAGCGCTCCACCGATCGCCGATGTGATGGCCGGAGCGCGCGACGCCATCATCGAGATCGAGCGGATCACCGGGCGTGGACTCCTGCGCGGTGGCCGCCTCATCGCCCCTGAGCAACCCGACGGCGCTGGTGTCGATGGCATGGCGATGGTCACGAGCGTCGGCGGTCCGCTGCGCATCTTCGCCACCGGCCCCGGACGCGAGACCCTCTCGGCGCTGCTCTATCGCTCGCTGGCGGGCCTCTTCACTCAGATCGAGCCGCTGCCGCCGCTGGAGGAGCCGCCTTACGACGCCGCCACCCTCCAGGCCATCGCCAACGTCCGCACGCTCGCGCCGCATGCGATTCTTGTGGTGGGGCCAGCGTTCGGCGGCAGCCGTGGGCCACAGTCGCTCGACGCGAGCGCTCGCGCCATCGTCCACTGGCTCCAGGCGCTGGCCGAGCGCTCGCCCGCCGAGACTGCGCCGCCAATCCCCGCGCCGCAGATCGTCTTTACCGGGCAGCCCGAGGACGCCGCGCAACTCCAGACCTTGCTTGGCGGGCAGCCCATCCACACGGCGCAGGCGCTCTCACCCTCGACCCTGACACCGCTGAACCGCGCCATCGGGCCGATCTACGAGGCGGCGGCGCTGCATCCCGTGCCGGGCTACGACCGGCTGCGCTCCCTCACCGCGACGCCACCAATGGCCACCATCACCTCGCTGGGTGGCGTCGCCTGTTTCCTCGCCCAGCACTATGGTATGAATGTCGTGGTGGCCGATGTCGGCGCCTCCTCAACAGTGCTGGCGGGCGCGACGGCGCAGGGCGAATTCGTGCCGGGGTCGCAGCCAACGATGGGGGTCGGGGCGGGCGCCGGGCGTCTCCTGCGCGCAGTCAGCGCCGACCACATCATCCGCTGGCTGCCCTTCGCGCTGGATGAGAACGGCCTGCGCGAGTACGCGCTGGGTCGCGCGCTGCGCCCGCACACGCTCCCCGGCTCGCTCTTCGAGTTGGAGATCGAGTATGCGCTGGCGCGCGAGGCGATGCGGATGGCGCTCTACGCGCCCGGCTCACGGCTGAGCGGGCTACGACCGCTGGATGTGGCGCTGGCGACGGGTGGCGTGCTGGCCAACACTCCCAATCCCGCCTACGCCGCGATGATGCTGATGGATGCGCTCCATCTTCAGGGCATCTCCTCGCTGGCGCAGGATACTGCCCGCATCGCCTCACTGCTGGGGATGGCAGGCGTGGTCGCGCCAGAGATCGCTGGCCACGTCGCGGAGCTGGACGCGCTGGCCATGCCGCTTGGCCCGGTGGTCACGACCAGCGGCGCCGCGCAGCCTGGCGAGGTGGCCGTCTACGCCACGCTGGAGTATAGCGACGGACGCAAGCTGGCGCTGGAGGTCGCGCAGGGCGAGCTGGCGCGCATGCCGCTGGGCCTGGGCGAGCGGGCGCTCTTCACACTCCAGCCGCACCCCAATGTCGATGTCGGGCTGGGGCCGGGGCAGCCCGCCCGCGCCACCGAGCCGATTGAGGGCGGCGCGCTGGGGCTGGTGATCGACGCGCGCGGGCGCCCGCTGCCCTTCGCCACTGGCCTGGATGAGCGCATCGCGCAGGCGCTGGCCTGGCGCGCGGCGCTGGGCGTAACGTCAGACGACGCGCCACAGGGAGATGGACGATGACCCTCAGTTCACTGGCCTATCCCAATGGCCGCCCGATGGTCGCGGCGGTAGCGGTGCGACGGCGGCGCCCGCTACCGGCTGGCGCTCCTGCGCTCGTCACAGCGGGCGAGCAGGTCAGCCCCGGCCAGGTCATCGCGGAGGCGCGCGGCGAGAGCGGGCTGGTCTCGACACTGGCAGGGCTGGCTGGGCGTGTGACTGAGGTCACGCCTGGCCAGAGCGTGACCATCGAGGGCGTCGCGACGCTCATCAACGGCATGCTGGGCATCGGCGGGCCAGTCGCGGGGCCACTCTATTTCCCGCCGCGCGGCGAATCACTGGCGCTGATGCAGGCGCCGCGCGGCAGCATTGTCGTCTTTGGCCAGCGAGCGCCGCTGACCCTGCTCCAGCGGGCGCTGGCGAGCGGCGCGGTCGGGGTGATCGCGGCCAGCGCCTCGGCCCTGGAGCTGGAGGGCTTCGCGCGGGCCGATCTGACGGCGCTGCTGGACGGCATGGCCCCGCGCACCACGCCGCCACCGCTGACCGTCCTCCTGACTGAGGGACTTGGCGACACCAAGATGAACGGGGCGATCCTGCGCACGCTGGAGCAGCGCGTGAACGATGTCATCCTGCTGGAGGGCCAGACGCTCGCGCGCGGCAATGTCCGCCCGGAGGCGTTGCTGCCGCTGCCCGCCACTACCACGCCAACCGCACTGCCGCTACCAACCGCGCTGACCATCGGGACACGCGCGCGGATCACCGCTGGCAGCCATCGTGGCGCTTCCGGGCGCATCGCCCATATCTTCACGCAGGCGCGCCGCTCCGAGGCCGGGCAGTGGACGCCGAGCGCGCTGCTGCGGATGGAAGATGGCTCGCTGGTGGTCACGCCGCTGGCGCTGCTCGACAACATCGGCTAGGGGGCGCTCACACGCCATGACTGCGCTCGCCTATTGCCAGGCCTCCGCGCTGCCGCTGGAGCGCCTCACCGCCGCCTTTAATCTCGGCTTCGCGGGCTACCTCCTGCCGATGGAGCAGACGCCAGAGAGCCTGGGACGAATGATGAACGAAGTCGATGTGCGGCTGGAGGATTCGCTGGCGCTCTTCGCCGATGGCGAGCCAGCGGGCATCGGCCTGGTAGCCGTGCGCGGCGCTCGCGGCTGGATCGCGGGGATGGGTGTGGCGCCTGCGTGGCGTGGGCAGGGGGTCGGCGGAGAGCTGCTGCGCCAGCTCCTCATCCGGCTGGGTGGCGCGGGCGTGCGCGAGGTCCAGCTGGAGGCGCTGGAGGCCAACACCACCGCCATCTCACTCTACCAGAAGGCGGGATTCCGCACACTGCGCCCGCTAACCGTCTACCAGGGACCGCTGCTGCGCGACTCGCTGGGGCCACCGCCCGCCGATGGCGCGCGAGTACGGGCGGCGCCTGCGCGCCTGGCGCTGGCCGACTTCGCGGCGTATCATCCCGTGGCCCCTGCCTGGCAGCGCGAGCTGGCGACCCTGGAGCGCGCCAACCGGGGCATGCGTGGGCTGGGCCTCTGGCATGCGGGACGGCTGCGCGCCTATGCGTTCCACGCGCGCCAGAGCGGCGGCTATGCGCTGCTGGATGGCGGCTCCAGCGCGGACGACGCCGAGACGCGCCGCAGTGATGTGGCGCGGCTGCTGCGGGCGCTGGCGGCGACGACGCCCGGCGCCCTCTTCCGCGCGATCAACGCGCCGCCGGGGGATGCGCTGGGCGACGCGCTGGCGGCGCTGGGCTGTCCCGTCGCCCTGACCCAGCGCGAGATGATCCGCGCGCTGCCATAGCGCCACCAGGGAGCGCCACCATGACACTCGCCCAGCTCGAAACCTTCATCGCCGTCGCGCGGGCGCATGGCTTCTCACGCGCCGCCACACTGCTCGACCTTGCCCAGCCGACGCTCAGCGGGCGCATCGCCGCGCTGGAGAGTGAGCTGGGCGCGCGGCTCTTCCTGCGCCACGGCCACGCGCTGGAGCTGACCGACGCTGGCCGCGCGCTGCTACCCTACGCCGAGCGGATGCTGGCGCTGAGCGCGGAGGGTCGGCGCGAGACGCAGCGCGTGGCGCGCGGCGGGCTGGGCCGCCTGACGCTGGGGGTCAACCCGACCTGCGGGCAATATGTCGCCCCGCGCCTGATCGAAGCCTACGCCCGCGCCCACCCGCACGAAAGCGTGTGGGTCCGGGTCGAGCGCAGCCCCGCGCTGATGGAGTCGCTGCTCGATGGCGCCGTGCAGCTTGCCCTCTGCTCGCAGGCGCAGATGGACCCGCGCGCCGAGATATTGTGGCGCTACAGTGATCCGCTACTGCTGGTGGCCGGGCGTGAGCATCCGCTGGGACGGGCGGGCGTCTGCGAGCGCGCCGACCTGACCCACCACACGATCATCTCGACACGCGCCGGGCCGACCCGCTTCGGCCTGAGCAAGCTGCTGCCTGCCGGGGTCGAGCCGCGCATCGAGGCAACGGCAGGCGAAGTAGTTCGCCAGCTCCTGCTGCGCGGGCTGGGCGTCTCGGCGCTGCCCGCCATCGCCATCTGGGATGAGCTGAAGCGCGGCGATCTGGTCAGCGTGCGCGTGCGCGACGCCGAGTTGCCGACCTACGACATCGCGCTGGCGCAGTGGCCGGGGCGCGAGCTGTCGCCCGCCTCGCTGGCGCTGGTGGAGCTGGCCCGCGCGACGCCGCTGCCCGCGCTGCTGGATGGCTGAGCGCGGGCGCCGTCTGGTAAATGCTCACACGAATAGGACTCCGCGCGCCATGCCCTGCGTGGGTCGGGTATAATGACGCCACAACAGGACAGTAGCGAAACGGGAGAGCAGAGAGTGGCCGATAGCAAAGATGCCCGACGCGCCGAGCGCAGCGGGCCGCTCCCCGGCGGCCAGTCGGGCGCGCTGGACGGGGTGGAAGAGCAGCACGAGGCTGGCACGCGCGAAGTCGAGATGTACATTCGCACCTACCAGTCGCTGCTGCGCAGCTCCGGCGAGGTCGGGCTGAAGGCGCTGGTCCAGGCCCACTACAACATTGACTCGGTGCTGCATCCCCAGGCGCGCTCCAGCGAGCCAGACATGTCGGCGTTCATCTACACGATGCTGCGCCTGCCCGAGGCCATTCTCAGCTGCTCCAAGGTCTTGCTGGGCCAGTCGGATGAGGTCTTCGCTCAGCACGGCTTCCAGGTCGAGCAATGGCAGGCGATCACCGCGCCCGCCCGCCGCCGCAAGTGGTTCTTCGATGGCAAGAACACCCTCGCCGTCTTCATCGCCAGCGTCAGCGACACCGACGACATCGTGCCAACGCTGGTGGGCCTCCAGATCGAATGGAACAAGTTCCACTGGCTGCTCAACGCCGACCCCACCACCATGCAACTCCTGGAGAGCCGTGTGGACCGCTCCTCTCCGGTCTACGCCGAGATCACCAAGGTCGTGCGCGAGCGGCTGCATGTCAGCGTCGAAGACTGGCGCCGTCTGGAGCTGATGTGGGGCGATAACGTCTGGGGCAATCTGCTGGCGCTGGGTCGCGAGCGCAAGAACTTCACACTGCGGATGCTCGGCGGCTCGCACGTCGGCTTCGTTCGCGCCACCCGCAAGTGGTGGGCGCCGGTGGCGAAGTTGCTGGATGAGGCGCGGCTCCAGCGCCGCCCGGTCTACTTCGTCTCCAGCAATTCGCACAGCCTGGCCAATCTCTTCTCTGGCGTGGCGCGCCGCCGCGAGGACGAGTTGACCCGCTACGCCCTCGCCGGAGCCGATAGCTTCCTCGCCGAGGAGGCGCGCAAGCTGAAGGAGAACCGCGCCGCTGGCAACTGGCAGAACTTCCTCTACTACGCCGCGCGCGAATACCAGAAGACTCCCGCCGGCCAGGGATTCGCCCGCAGCAGGCCCGTGGAGGAGCAGGAGCGCGGCATCTGGCACATCGGCGCGCGGCAGGGGCTGGAGATCGACGTGCAGGTGATGGACCTCTCGAAGCTGCGCGCCGACGACCTCGATCCGCGCGTACGGACGCCCGGCGTGGAGCGGCTGGCCGATAGCCGTGGCATCATCATCAACATCGACTATCCGCTGGGGATGGCGGCCTACCGCGTGCTGCGCGAGGTGCTGGAGAACCTGACCCAGGTGAAGGGCGTCTACATCCTGGGCAAGGCGGCGACCCTCAACGGCAGCATCGGCGACGTAATGATCTCGAACGTGGTGCTGGACGAGCACAGCGTCAATACCTATTGGCTGGACAACTGCTTCAGCGCCGCCGATGTGGCCGGGAACCTGGTCTTCGGCGCCGTCCTCGACAACCAGCGCGCCGTCTCGTCGAAGGGCACGTTCCTGCAAAACCGCGCCTATCTCGACTACTACTACCGCGCCAACTACAGCGTGGTGGAGATGGAGACTGGCCCGTACCTCGATGCGGTCTACGAGAGCATGTATATGACGCGCTACCCGACCGGCGAGAACATCAACTTCGCGCGCCTGCCCTTCGACATGGGCATTATCCACTACGCCTCGGACACGCCGTTCACCCGTGGCAAGAACCTCGGCGCGGGCAGCCTCTCCTACTACGGCATGGATTCGACCTACGCGGCGACGGTGGCCATCGCGCGGCGCATCCTCGATCTGGAGCTGGGCGGCGTGCGCGGCGACGCGGTAGCCCGCGCGGAGGCGATCCGCATGCGACGCGGCGGCGCGGCCAATGGCGCGGGGCGGGGATAGATTATTCCACCTTCACCACCGCCTCGCCGGAGATCACGCGGACACCCGCTGTGTTGTGGCATTCCGTGCGCAGCGTCACGATGCGCCGGGACTCGCGCACGGCGGTGACTTCGACGGTGGCCGCGACCATCTCGCCTACGTAGACAGGCGCCTCGAAGCGTAGTGTCTGGCCGAGGTAGATGCTGCCGAGGCCAGGCAATTCCTCGCCGATCACGGCGGAGATCAGCCCGGCGACGAACATCCCGTGGACGATGGGGCGGCCAAACTGCGTGCGGGCGGCGGCCTCCGGGTCGAGATGGATGGAGTTGTGGTCGCCCACCAGCGCCGCGAACCGCGCCACAGCCTCCACCGTGAAGGCCATCTCGCGTGACGCTCGCGCGCCCACGGCTGGCAACGGGCTGAGCGGGCCCGCGTCGTCTGGCTCTGGCATCCTGTCTGACTCCTCGCTATTCCTGCGACTGCCCGGCTGGCGCGTCGGCGGACGTGACATAGCGCTGGTAGAGCGTCGCCTTCACGACCTTGCCCATCGCGTTGCGCGGCAGGCTCTCAGTGAAGACCACCGCCTTCGGAATCTTGAACCGCGCCAGCTTGCCATCGCACCAGGCCAGCACGCTCTCCGCTGACAGCGCGCCTGGTTCGCGTGGCACGACCACCGCCAGCCCGACCTCGCCCCACTTCGTATCAGGTCGGCCCAGCACCGCAACATCGCTCACGCCGTCCAGCCGCGCCAGCACGCCCTCGACCTCAGCGGGATAGACATTCTCGCCGCCGGAGATATACATGTCCTTCTTGCGCCCGACGATGTAGTAATAGCCTTCCTCGTCGCGCCTCACCAGGTCGCCGGTATGCCACCACTCGCCGCGCAGCGCGTCCGCCGTGGCCGCCGGGCGCCGCCAGTAGCCGGAGCAGACGTGCGGCCCCGCCAGCGTCAGCTCGCCGACCATGCCCACAGGAACCTCGCGCTCGTCCTCATCCACGATCCGGGCGCGCGAGTGAAAGACCGGACGCCCGACCGAACCGACCTTGCGCCGCGCATCCTCTGGCGCCAGACTGAAGCAATTCACGCCCACCTCGGTCAGCCCGTAGCCCTGGCGAAACTCCAGCCCGCGCGCCGCCCAGCCGTCGATGACGGGCAGCGGGCAGGGCGCGCCGCCACTGATGCAGAAACGCAGCGAGGTCAGGTCAGTTCCCGCAAACTCCGGCGCTTCCAGCATCATCTGGAAGACCGTCGGCACGGCGAAGAGCAGCGTGCAGCGCTCCGCCGCCACCGCGCGCAGGGTCGCGGCGGGGCTGGAGTCACGCAGCAGCGCGACCGTCCCACCGAGGTGATAGAGCGGCGTCGTCAGCACGTTCAGTCCGCCCGCATGGAAGAACGGCGCGGAGATTGGCGCGATGTCGCTCTCGCTCAGCCCCCACGACACCTGCGTATTGATGGCGTTCCAGGTCAGCATGCGGTGCGAGAGCATCGCGCCCTTGGGCGTTCCCGTCGTGCCGGAGGTGTAGAGGATCAGCGCGATCTCCTCGCCGTCGCGTGTGGCGAAGGGAATCGCGCGGGCCGCCAGCGCCGCATCCTCGCCAGGGAAGCCCGCCATATCGAGCGGCGCCGCGCCGGGCTGCGCCACCAGCGCCGCGTGCGCCAGCGCCGCATGCGGCGCGTCGTGCAGCAGCAGCCGCGGCTCGCAGTCGCGCAGGATCACCGCCAGCTCCGGAACGGTTAGCCGCCAGTTCAGCGGCGTCAGGATGGCGCCCAGCAGCGCGCACGCGAAGAAGGCGTCGAGGTATTCGGGGCTGTTCACCGCCAGAATCGCCACCCGGTCGCCCGCGCGCACGCCATGCCGCTCGGCCAGCAGCGCCGCCAGCGCCCGGCAGCGCGTGTTCAGCGAGCGATAGGTCAGGCGGGCGCCCGTCGCGACATCCACCAGGCCGATCCGGTTGGGCGAGAGTTGCTCGCGCCGCGCCAGCCACTCGCCCACGCCGATG
>DASVWQ010000251.1:0-2612 GCA_036393135.1 Ktedonobacterales bacterium | reverse complement strand
GCTTTCAGGATGCGCAACAGAAATTCTTTACTGATGTCGCCGTGATGAGGATTGGGAACAGGAAAGGTGTAATCTCCTCGTCGCGTCACCTCGTGCATTCCGCCAAGCGATTTCCCATCGACCTCTGGCACGTCGAGTCTTTCGGAGATGCGGAACAGCATCCAATCTTCCAGAACCGCTTGCAACTCCTGCCGCGTCATTTCGCGTGTCGCCTCATTCGCCAAAACGCCGCATCCCCAGTCACTCCCCTATGAAGAGCGGCTGGGGATGCGGGTGTCATGCTGGTCTGACGCTCGCTCAGCCTGCTACGCGCTCGCCCTACTATGCGCTGGCGCGGGTACGGCTGCGGCCCCGGTCGAGGAAAACGACGATGATGGCGATGGCGAAGACCACCGCCGGAATGATCGCCCAGGCTCCAACCAGGAAGAAGAAGGCGACCGCCGAGATAATCATCAGCACGACTGACGCCGTGGGCAGCGGATCAGCCAGGAACGCCCCTACCACGCCGATGATCGTGACGATCAGTCCGATGAAGAAGTGAGTGGTATCGGTGGGATAACCTGCGACGCGGCTGATCACATGGGCCAGCGAATACAGGATGTCGATGATCAGCATGAGGGCGCCCGCGAGCAGCCCAAGGATCATGCCGATAGTGCGCATGGCAAGCTTGAACATCGTTTCCCATCTCCTCTGCGTGTCGCGCGGCGGCGATCAGGCCGGATCGTCCCGGCCGGTAGCTCACCGCCGCGCTGGCTGGAATCAGAGTACCCCATGTACTCCTGCGAGCAGTGTCACTTGTTGCGGATCGCGTGGTTGAGCGAGGTCAGACCCAGCACCGCATGCACCAGCGAGGGCAATACCGCGAGACTCAGGCCAAAAAACAGGGTCGGACTGATGAAACTGGACATCGACGCAGGCGTACTCTGCAGCAGGTTGACGTGGAAGCCTGCGCCAATGCCGATCAGGCCGGCCACCACGAAGATGATGCCGATGATGAGGTCGTACCAGCGTGAGAACTTGCCATCGGCCAGCCAACTCTGGCCGAAGATCATCCCCAGCAAGCCGGTGATGAGCAGCCAGGTGGACTCAGGGTCGATCTTGCCCTTGTGGTTGACGTAGAAGATGATGCCCGAGAGCAGGCCGAAGAAGATGAACCAGAGGAAATAGTGCGTGTCACGGTGCTTCACAGGTGACTCCTCTCAGATGCGGACGGTGGCTCGCACGCCACGATGGCGCGTCTCCACTGTCCCCTCGCTCACCAGTATATCCGACCCGCGCGCCGGGCGCCGTGGCGGGCGTTGGCAATGGCGGTCGGCGGACGCCAGGCGATGTTATATACTCAAGACCAGGGCGCCGCTTGGGCGCCGACCGACGACCCCCTAGCGACCGCTACGAGGCCAGCATGAACAATCTTGCCGTCTTTACCGGCAACGCGCATCCCCAGCTCGCGAAAGATATTTGTCAGCAATTGGGCATCTCGCTCGGCAGGGCGCAGGTCTTTGAGTTCACCAATGAGAATATCTTCGTCAAGATCGATGAAAATGTCCGTGGCTGCGATGTCTTCGTTGTGCAGCCACTCACCACGCCCGTCAACCGCTCGATCATGGAACTGCTGATTATCCTCGACGCCTTCAAGCGCGCCTCGGCGCAGCGTGTCACCGCCGTTATACCCTACTACGCCTATGGCCGCACTGACAAGAAAGACCAGCCGCGTGTGCCGATCACCGCGCGCCTGATCGCGGACTGTCTGACGGTGGCGGGCGCCGGACGCATGCTGACGATGGACCTGCACGCCGGGCAGATTCAGGGCTTTTTCAACATCCCGGTGGATGAGTTGACCGCCAAGAACCTGATGGCGAACTACATCAAGCGCCAGCGGATTCCCGACCTGACGGTGGTGGCGACCGACGCGGGCTTCGCCAAGAAGGCGCGCAACCTCGCCGAATTGCTGGACGCGCCGCTGGCGATTGTCGAGAAGCGACGCACGGGCAATAACGACCAGGCCGAGGCGATGAGCCTGATTGGCGCGGTGGAGGGGCGCAACGCGCTGATCGTGGACGACGAGATTGATACCGCTGGCTCACTGCTCCAGGCGGTGCGGGTGGTGCGCGAGCATGGCGCGCGTGATGTCTACGCCTGCGCCTCGCATGGCGTGCTGAGCGGACCAGCCTGCGAGCGGCTGCGCGGATCGGGGCTGAAGGAGCTGATCCTGACCGATAGCGTGCCACTGCGGCCAGAGATGCGGTTGCCTTTCATCACGACGCTCTCCATCGCGCCGCTGCTGGCGGGAGCCATCGTGCGGATCCACGAGGAGCGCTCGGTCTCTGAACTCTTCGACGGCCAGCACGAGATCAGCGAAAAATAGCGGCGCACACGCGGCGGGCAGGGGCGCCCGCGCAATCATGGGAGGCTCGTGGCGCCGGGGAGGTGAGCGCGATGGCGTCTGGCGGCGATGGGGATGGCGCGGGCGCCGCAGCGGATGCGTGGCGGGACTGGGAGCCTGACGCCGACGATGCGCGGTCCGCTGGCCCGCCAGACGAGCCGCCAGCCGCCGCCGAGGTGATCCCCGACTTCGCGCCAGCGTCGGCCCCCGCCGGAGACGACGCCGCTTT
>DASVWQ010000250.1:0-4704 GCA_036393135.1 Ktedonobacterales bacterium | reverse complement strand
TGGTCGGCTGGACCCAGCGCGAGCCGTTCCCGTTCTTCGGAGCGAGCACTACCATCTCACTACTCATCTTCCTGTTCGCCGTCCTGCTGCTCGTGATCGGGCGGTCGCGTCGGACACGCGAGATGCGGCAGGCGATGACGCCCCGTGGCATCGGCCCAGCCAAGGGCTGAGCCACAGCGACTCCGGTGGATGGCTGGATGGCGCCGCCGTGTCGTGAGCTGTGGGAGCAATGGCGCTCCCTGGCGCGCGTGCGGCGGCTTCTTCTTGCCCACGAGCGGGCGCCAGGGCCAGTTCGGCGGGTATAGTGCAGGTAGGCGAGTGATGGACAGCCCCAGAGGAGCAATGTGGCATGGCGATTCGGGAGGCGAGCGCGGAGGTGGAACTCGCCTGCGCGGCGGAGACGGCATTCGCCTGGCTGGCCGACCCGCGTAACGCCGCCGCGTGGTTCGCTGGCGTCGCGCTGCCGGAGCCGCCCGCCCGTCCGCTGCGGGTGGGGGCGACGTGGGGCTTCACGCTGACCCGCCAGCGCGGCAAGCGCATCCCCATGCGCCTGGCGGAGTATCAGCCGCCAGAAGCGTTTGCCTGGGAGACCGCCTATCCCGGCTGGCGCGACAACCTCACCTGGGCGCTGACCTTCACCTCCGCCGCCGACAACCCAGCCGCCGCCCGTCTGCGCCTGACCATCCGCCAGCGACCGGGGCCGCTGGGCTGGCCGCTGCTGCTGGTGGCGGCGCTGTTTACCTCGCTCAATCCCAACTACGTGGGCAGCATGCAGGCGCGGGCTGATCGGGCGGCGCAGCGGGCAAGTGAGGCGCTGGCGGCGGCGCCCACCCTCAGCTACGGCGCCTACGAACGACGCGCGCCACGCGAGCCTCGCGGACGGCGGCGTGGCCCCAGCCAGCGGCGCTAGGCCGAGGGCGTAGAGGAGAGCGGCGACATGACCGACGAGACGGCGCCCATCACATGGCCCGGTGGCCCCACGCATCAGCGGCTCTTGCGCGCGATGACGGCCTACCACACCCAGCAGCCCTGGGCGCTGGCCTTCATCGTCTTCGGGTCGGTCGCGCGCGGCGACTGGGACGACTATTCTGACCTCGACCTCGATGTCGTCGTGACCGATGATGCGCGGATTGATCCCGTCGCTGAGGTCGCGCGCCTCTGCGCGGCGATTGGCGAGCGTCCCGCACTGATCGCGCCACGACGAGGCGACGACGCCGAAGCGGTCCTCGACTCACTGGCGGACTTCTCGATCCGCTACCATCCCCTGCGCGCGACCAGTCCCAACATCATCGCCAGCATGCGCGTGCTGTGGGGACACATCCCGGAGGAGTCGATCCGCGCGGCAGGACTGGCGAATGCGGGCGTGGAGGCGCCCGACGCCGCAGCAGAGGTGGCGCTGGCCGTGCGGGCGACGCTGTACGGAGCGAAGGCGCTCGCACGCGGGTGGCGCTGGGCGGCGCTGGCGGCGCTAGAAGAGATTCGCGAGCGGCTCATGACGCTGGCTGCGCTGGCCGCTGGCGCTGAGCCACGAGTCAAGAGCTTCGAGCAAGTAGCGCCCGAATCACTCCAGGTGGAGCTGGCGCGCACGCTGGCGACCTGGGAGACGGCGAGCATCTGCGCCGCGCTGCTGGCGGCCTGCGATCTGCTCGCCACGCGCCTCGACGCCTTCACCGCTGGGCAGACGCGGCTCACCGCTGGCGAGCGCGCCACGCTGGCGGCCACGCGCGAGCGGATCGAGCGGGCGCTGGCGGATGAGCGCTAGCGCCCGCCACCGCTAGCGCAGTTGCGGGCGGTCCGATGCGGCGCCGCCCGCGCCCATCCCCGATGTCGAGATTAGCAGCGCCACGCCAATGATGAAGAAGATGGCGCTGAAGAGGCCCAGCGCGATGGCCCCCGCGATACGCCCCTTGCCGATGCCGCCACCACTATTATTCCCCGTTTTGGAACTAGCGGTCGACGAGGCTTTGGGCGTTGAAGTCGCCGTGGGCGAGGGCGTTGGCGTCGGCGCTACGGCAATCGTGACCGACTGGCTCCCCACGAGCGTTGGCAGCACGGAAGTCGTGCCGTCAGATGAGGTGGCGCTCAAGTAGAATTGCCCCGTCTGCCCCGCTGGCAACTGCGCCACGACATCGAACTGGCCATTGTGGCGGGTCTGTGCAGTCCCCTTCACGATGGTGAGTGGCGGCGACGCGGCGGTGGATGGGGTGATCTGCTGGATCGTCAGCAGCAGTTGAATCTGAATGCCGCCGGGGTTGAAATTCTGTCCCTTCACCTCGACGAAGCCGCCAGCGTAGTACGTGCCATCCGGCGGGTTGGGCGGCGTGGGGGTGGGCGTGCCAGCGCCAGGCGTCGGCGCGTTGGGGTCGCTCACTTCCGTCACCGTGATAGACGGCGCATCCGACGAATCGACCTGGAAGAGCGACTGCGATGCGCCCAGCGCGTTGCCAGCGCTCGTGTCCTGCGCGCAGACGAAGTAGCGCCCGCCGACGTTGTTGGCGATCTGCGGCCAGGCGAAGCTCGCCGTGAAGCCGCCATCCGACTGCGCGGTCGCGGTCACGCCATTGAGTTGCTGGAAGCCGTTTGTGGTGCAGCCATCCGACTGCGTGGCGATGCCAATCTGGATGTTGTCGCCAGCGTTCGCGGTTCCAGCGATGGCGACATTGGCCGAGATTGGCCCCTCGGCGACACCGTTGGCTGGCGCGGGCTGGGTGATGTCGAGGGTAATGTTCGGCGGGTCAGCGTTGGTAAGTGGAGCCGCCATCGCCGCTCCCGGCGCGAGCATCCCCAGCGCCAGCAGGAGCGCGAACACCAGGGGTAGTCCTGAGGCTACGCGCCTGAGCTGGTGGCGTTCAGCGAGCCGAGAGAACATATCGCCTCCCCATGAGGTGGCCGCCACTGGCCATGCGCCAGCCGCGACTGATGATTGCGAGCGGTCCCACCGGAGCCGCGCCGCCCGCCCGCCACGCATGACAGGTCGATGATCTGCCCGACGAGACGTGGATGAGATTGGTCGCTGGCGGCGCGCCAGAGCCAGTATAGCACGGCGCGGCGTGGACGCGAACAGTGCGCTGGGAGGTTCGGGGCGCCTACGTCGCGTCGCGGCTGTGGGTGGGCGCTAGTCGCGCATGCGGACGGCATGATACAGTGTCCCCTGAATATGTTCAGGATGGGTCGGGGCCGCGCGCTCCGGGCCGTAAGGGGCGCCGGGAGACTGCGCCACGGGGGCGCCAGCATGCCAGAGACGCCAGCGGATGGAGCGGACGGAGCGGACGGAGCGGACGACGCCACGCCGACCGCGCCGCTCTCACCGCGCGAGGAGCGCAAGCGCGCCCGCGAGCGCATCGCCGCCGCCACCCCCACCACCCCCACTGCTCTCACGCCTGGCGCGCCGACTGCGCTGGAGCCGGGCGGGGCGACGCTGGAGCCACGCCAGCTACGCGGGGTGATCGAGAGCCTGCTCTTCGTCGCCGGGCGCCCGCTGGAGATGAGCGAGTTACGGCGGCTGACGGGCGCCGACGAGGCGCGGACGCGCGCCGCCGTGGCCGAGTTGGCGGCGGAGCTGGAGCGCGCCGGGCGCGGGGTGCGCGTGCAGCGGATGGGCGCTAGCGCGCAGCTGGTCTCGGCGCCAGAATACGCCCGCTTTGTCGCCGCGCTGCTCGGCCTGCCGACGCAGGTGCGCCTGACCACCGCCGCGCTCGAAACGCTCTCCGTGATCGCCTATCGCCAGCCGATTACCCGTGGGCAGATCGAGGCGATTCGCGGGGTGAACAGCGACCGCGCGCTGGCCAGCCTGCTCCAGCACGGCCTCGCCCAGGAGGTCGGGCGGGCGGCGACGGTTGGGCGCCCCGCGCTCTTTGGCGTCACACCGGAGTTCTTGCAGCAGTTCGGCCTCACCAGCCTCGATGCGCTGCCTCGCCCCGATCTGCCGCGCGCCGAGATGGCCGAGGCGCTGCGCGAGCGCGCCGCCCAGAGCATCCGCGACGCCGTGAACGCGGGCGACGCCGAGGAGGCGCGCGAGATGGAGCGGCAGCGCTCGGCCCACTCCGGCCCGCTGCGCCCGCCAGAGGAGTGAGCGCGGAACCCGCGCCGCGTGGCGCGTACGCTAGTTGCCGTGTCTGAAGCCGTCGAGAGAAATGGAGCGCGTTGTGCATATCGGTCGTCATGTCCCCACCTCGCCGCGCCCCACGGAGGCGCTGCGGCTGACCCAGCGCATCGGCGCGGACGCCTTGCAGATCTTCGTGACGAATCCGCGCGGCTGGCGCGCCCCGGCTCCGCGCCCGAAGGACGAGGAGGCGTTCCGCGCGCTGCGAAATGAGCTGGGGCGCTGGCCGGTGGTCATTCACGCGGCCTACCTGGTCAATCTCGCCTCACCCAATGATGACTTCTTCGAGAAGTCGGTCGAGAACCTGCGTGTCACGCTGGAGCGGGCGACGCTCTACGACGCGGGGGCGGTGGTCTTCCATATCGGCAGCCACACCGGCTCTGGCGAGGAGGCCGGGCTGCGCCGCCTTATCGATGGCGTCCACCGCGCGCTGGATGGCGCTTCGGCGGGCGCGCGGTTGTTGCTGGAGAATGATGTCGGCGGCGGCGGCAAGCTCGGCGCGCGATTCGAGAATATCGCCGCCGTGCTGGACGCCCTTCCGCAGCACGCCGACCGCCTGGGTGTCTGCCTCGACACGGCGCATCTGTGGGGCGCGGGCTTCG